>JAZSFM010000101.1:0-29124 GCA_045532215.1 Eubacteriales bacterium
TCACAGGGTGTCGCTGGCAAATGATTTCTTGTCCTCGAACACTCCGCCACCCTGCGCGCCAAAGGCGCGGAAGGGGGCAGAATTTCCTTTGAAATTCTGCCGACGAGAGCCGCAAGGCTCGAAGTTTGTCGCATGGTTCGAGTCCTTTCAAAAAAGGGTTTGTTTTTACAATCTGTATGCGATGATACACGCAGGCTCCTTCCACCGCTGGCGCGGTCCCCCTCCCTCCCGGAGGGAGGCCTGAAGTTAAGTCGCCGCTACCTCCTCTTTGAAAGACCGCACGGTCTTTCCTTCCCCCTCGCGCGCCCCCGAGGGGGGAGATCTTCTTGCACCATAGTACTTTTTTCTATCTCATGGACTTGCATCAATGTTTTGTTCCCTAAAAAATCAACTGTCAAGATAGTAGTTAATATCCTAACTTTATATTTACAGTCCTTTTTATATGTGTTATAATAAATATAACAAATTGCGTACATTGTTTGATTTTTGAGGAGAAAAGAAAAATGTTGAGCTTTGGACAAAGATTAAAAGCAATAAGAAAAGGCGTGCAACTTACACAAGCGGAATTGGCTGAAAAACTTATGGTTTCTGTTCAGTCAATATCAAAGTGGGAGTGCGATAACGCAATGCCGGATATTTCTCAGATAGTACTACTTTCTGCTGTTCTTGGGGTAACCACCGATTGTCTTCTTGGAGTAGGCGGTGATGAAAAAGCGGACAGAGAAAATCTTTATAAGAAAGTTGAGAAAATAAATAAGGGTATTGAAAGAGTGTATTGGCGACATGATAATGCATATTATGAGTGTTATCAGCTTTATAAAGAGCATATCAAAAAATACCCTCTTGATTTCGAGATAAAATTGCTGTGCGCAGATAGTTTGATCAGATGTCTTTACTATGGGGCAGAACCGAAAGAAGAAAAAGATAAGTTTTACCAAGAAGCAATTACCATTCTAAAGTCCGTAATAAATTGCGATAGAGACACAACTAGACTGATAGATGCTCAGCAGACGCTTGTTATTTTGTATCTTTATCATAACGATTTTGTAAATGCCGAAGAAATAGTGCAATGCTTGCCTCAAAAGGGAAGTATCAGGACTTCGATGGAGATAGAGATTTATGCCAAGAAGAATGATCATGCAAAATGTATTGAATTATCAGAATCTGCGTGTAATGAAGCGGTTCATCATTATTTGTGGGCGTTGGCAATGAGAGCAAAAAGACTCTCTCTGCTTGGAAATGAAAGGAAGAAGGAAGCAATAGCCGCTTGGAATGCTCTTGTGGATGAAGCAAAATTAAATTATAAAATGTTCCATGATGTGAGAATCAATACCAAATGGCTATATAGTGCGCTTAATAATCTTTCCAACGATTATATAGCAATATCTCAGATTGATAAAGCACTTGAAATTATCGAAGAACTTGCCGACACTCTCATTCATGATTATAAAGAGTGTAAGCAATATGGAAATGATGTTGCGGCGGAAGAACTCAAGAAAAACTTTAAATTTTATTTGCATAGTTGCTATAATTCACATTATAAAACCAATGACAATGTAATTTCCAACGATCCAAGATTTAAAAAATATGAAAAGATGTTTGACAGCATTGATTGATAGTTATAAAAATGAAAATGGCCTATCGAGGCATTAGAAATTATTAAGGTTCGGAATTGTTGGGGTAACTCAAAACAAAGCCTCGAGGCAACGCCTCGGGGCTTTTGTTTTGGCTCTTTTCTCCTGCCGGACCTGCCCCAACGCCACTCGCGCTTTGCAGGCTGCAGCGCGAAGCGCGGCTGACGGGGAGAATGCGTTTTTGCTTTGCAAAATTCGGTCTTTCAGACCGAAAGCATTTCTCTCAACTTGGCTCGCTTGCGAGACAAGTTTGTTAATCCAGGGTGTCGTTGTAAGAGTTTTTCCTTTTTTGGTAGCTTTTCTCCAATCCCCGACACCCCACCCTCTCCCCCGTCCGCGATCGCGCGGCCACCTCCTCGCGCACCCCCGAGGGGAAACATAGAGAACCGATTCACCAATTCCGATAGTTTATATCACCAAACGTGATATTGCAATTTTTCTTTTTGTATGCTATACTTTGACTAGAAGGGCGCCACTTCAATTTTTTGAAAGAGGTATGAATATGAATTTGAATTTTGCCGAAAATTTCAAGAATTTACGAAAAGAAAAGGGAATCACGCAAGAAAAAATTGCGGATATATTAGGAGTTTCCTCTCAATCTATTTCCCGGTGGGAGTTGTGCATTTGCTATCCTGATATTGAAATGTTGCCGTCTATTGCCAATTATTTTGGTGTGACGGTAGATCATCTTCTCTCCAACGATGTTCTTTCTAAGGAAAAAGAGCGTGAACTTTTTTGGGAAAAGCTCGACCAACTCTCCGACTCAACAACCGAAACCATTGATTTTGTAAACGAATATTGCAAAAAATATCCCGAAGATGATTCCTATGCTTTTCAGTTGATCTACGCTATCAAAAATTACGCTTTTAGGAATGAAAAAAGAGCCGAGGAATGTATGCCGTTGCTACTCAAAAATGTGCAAAGATTACTCGAAACGCAATACCGCTATGAAACCATCCGCATTATGATAACACTTTGCGCCGAAGACGAGCTTGAAAAATGGTTGGATATGACTCCATATAAATCCGATTTCAGCCGTCGTGCGTGCTTGGTCGAACGCGCATATAATTGCGAATCTGCGAATCCTTCCTACATCCAACAAGGATTGGAAAGATTTGAAACGTTTGCCGCACAACTGGATAGCCGGTGTCCTGATTCTCTTGGTGCACGCAGAAAAGCAAAACATCAAGAGAGCGTTCTGAAAGCAGTCCGTGCTTTTGGAGGAGATGCTGTGCCGGATGGATGGAAATTCTTCTATGCTTACAAGGAACTTGTTCTGTCCGCTTGCTTGTTCGGCTGCGGAGAAACAGAGACGGGGTGGCAACATTTTGACTCTGCCATAAAAATGTGCGAAGATGCGCTTTCGATTGAGGATGAATGGTTAGATATTGGTGGAGAATTCTTTTCCAATCTCAAGGTTAACAAAATTTGGAATTACGCCATGGACGAGGATGGAAATAAGCACAAATTGTTCGCGGTTGTAAATTATGCTTTCTCTGATATGGACGATATTTATTATCTTTTAACCGCCCCGCAATGGGCATGGTTTGATTCTGTTCGAGAAAACCCGAAATTCCAATCTGCGGTTACTTGGGCAAAAGAAGTGTATCATCAACTAAACGAAGAATGATTTTGAAAAAAGCAAGTTGTAAGACTTGCTTTTTTCTTGACTTTTTTGCCATAAAGTGCTATAATAAAAAAGATGAACAATCATCACCGTTCAAAAAAGAAAGGAAGAAAAATCATGAAAAAGTTTTTATCCCTTGCGCTGGTAGCAGTTATGCTGCTCTCCACACTGATGTTTACATCTTGTGATGTGAATTCTATCATGGAAATGTTGGGCGGCAATTTTGGTTCCGAAACCACTCCCGCGGAAACAACTCCCGAAGAAACCACTCCCGAAGAAACAACACCTCCCGCTCCCAAGAGATACACCATTACCGAAGCAGAATGGGAAGCAATTCTCAATTCCACCAACTACACATTTAAGACGTCCAGTGGTGGTTCCTATAGTGTAGAGTATTTTATGGGAGATAATGCCGTTTGTATGATATCGAAACAAGGCGACATCAGCAATACCGTATATGGGGAAAACAAAAACGGTAAAGTTTATCAAATTATGGATCCTCACCAAAACGGTCAATGGGTTGCTTTCGAAGACGAAAACACTTCTTGGGATAATGTTTCTTCTTTGGGCCAACAAACAGGATTGGCAGATATCGAATTCTTTGAAAAACTCCAATATAACGAAGCGACCAAGAGCTACATTGGCGAGGAAGATGGTGACAAGGCAGAATTCTTCTTTGAAGATGGCAAACTGATAAAGGCAACCATTACGGATGGATCTAATCCCGATTTTTACTGGGTGATTGAAAACGTAGGCACAACCGTTGTAACACTCCCCGAATACACCTTTGCAGAAGAATAATTGCTAAAAAAATAAAGTCACGGTCACGTTTTTGTGACCGTGACTTTATTTTTCCAAATATCCCCCTCAATCTTGACACTTCTCATCATTTATGCTATAATAAACGCAGAAAGTAATTTGAATTTATCCCCAAAGGAGAAAAAGCATGAGCAACATTCCAAGATGTGAGCATCCCCGTCCCGACAGATTGCGCCAAGATTGGCTGAACCTCAACGGCGTATGGGATTTTGAAATTGACAATGCCAAGGTTGGTTTGGAAAAGAAATTTTATAAGAGAGACAGTCTCTCTCAAAAAATCAACGTGCCGTTCTCGCCCGAGACTGTTCTGTCAGGGTTAGGACACACCGATTTTATGAATGCGGTTTGGTATCGCAGAAATATTGAGATCCCCGCAGAGTGGGCAGGCAAGCGTGTCATTTTGCACATCGACGCCTGCGACCACACCACGCGTGTGTTTGTCAATGGCAAATCTGTAGGAGAGGCGCACAAGGGTGGCTACACGTCCTTCTCTTATGACATCACCGATGCGCTTAGCGAAAAGGACAATTACATCACAATTTATGCCGAGGATGACATTCTTTCGGGCAAGCAATTTGCGGGCAAGCAGTCCACAAAGCTGAACTCCTACGGCTGCTTCTACACGCGCACCACGGGCATTTGGCAAACCGTTTGGCTCGAGGCAGTCGAGGCAGCACACGTCCTTTCTTACAAGGTTTATCCCAATATTTCAAAGCCGTCGGTCATCATCGAAACAAAGACGGTTGGCACGCAAAGTGACGACACGTTGTGCGTAAACGCTTATTTTGAGGGCAAATTGATGGGTTCTGCAACCACAAAAATGATGTCTGATGTAGAAACCGTGGAAATCGAGCTTGCCGAAGCGCATCTTTGGGAGTGCGGCAACGGTCGGCTTTACGACCTCGTTTTTGAGCTGACGTCCGGTGAAAAGGTAGACGTTATGAAGGGCTATTTTGGTTTGCGCGAGGTTAAGCTGACAAAAGAGAACGGCTTGCAGATCAACGGCAAGACGGTGTTCGGTCGTTTTGTCCTCGACCAGGGCTTCAACCCCGAGGGCGTTATCACCGCCCCCACCGACGAAGCACTCAAATTTGATATTGAAGCTTCGATGGCTTGCGGATTCAATGGCGCACGCTTGCACCAAAAGGTGTTTGAGCCGCGCTTCCTTTACCATGCCGACAAGCTCGGCTATATGGTTTGGGCAGAGGCAGGCAACTGGGGCTTCGACCACACCGATTTTGCCAATCTTGAAAACTGTTTGCCCGAGTGGCTTGAGGAAATGGAGCGCGATTTCTCGCACCCGTCTGTCATCGGCTGGTGTCCTTTCAACGAGACGTGGGATAGAAACGGACATCCGCAAAGCATCTCCTTGATCGACACCGTCTATGATGTTACCAAGGCGTTTGATCCTACACGTCCCGTTGTTGCAACCAGTGGTTCTTATCCCACCAATCGCACCGACGTTCACGACGTGCACGATTACGAGCAAGACCCCGCGCTGTTCCGCTCCTATTATGCCGAAATGGACAAGGGCATCGCACGCGACCAGCTGCACCGCACCAAACCCTACGCGCAGGTTTACAAAACAGAATTGCCCGTGTTTATGAGTGAATACGGCGGCATCCGTTGGGTAATGGATCAAGACAACGCAGGTTGGGGCTACGGCGCATCCGTACTCAGCGAGGACGAATTCTTTGCACGCCTTGAGGGGCTCACCGATGCCATTCTCGAAAATCCGCATTTCTTCGCCTTCTGCTACACCCAACTCACCGACGTTGAGCAAGAGCAAAACGGACTTCTCACCTACGACCGCCGCTACAAATTCCCGGCAGAAAAGTATGCGAGAATATTTAGCAAAAAGTCAATTATAGAGAAATAAGGAACGTGGGGGAACTTTTTGAGAAAAGTTCCCCCACACCCCTTCAAAAACTTTCTAACAATTATTACAAAATAGAGTTGTGAATCGGCGAATAGACGGTCGGCGCGAGGTAAAACCTCGCTTTTGCATTCGCTACCTCAAGGGGAGGGATTAAGATAGATGCCCATTGCGGCGGGGCGTCGAGGACGTCGCCCCCTACAAAAGTTGTTTTGCGTAGGTGGATTTGATTTATTATCAAAGTCAGCGTAATCACAACCAAAGCCGAGGGGAAACATTCTTCGTAGGGGACGACGTCCTCGACGTCCCGTTCCTAACGATAATAACAAAACAAACCCACTGTATGTCATTCTATTTGTTTCTAAATCCTATAACCCCTTGATTTCTTCGTCAATATGTGATATAATAAAACAAGAAATTTTTTACAGGCAAGAAAGCGAAACAAGAATGAAACTGATACAAAATCAAACGTTTGACGAAGAGCGCGCGCTTTACGGTGTGGATGGTGTCTGTGTGGAGAACTGCTCCTTTGACGGTCCCGCGGACGGCGAAAGTGCATTCAAGGAGTGCCGCAACATCGAAGCACGCGCGTGTTATTTCAACCTGCGCTATCCGTTTTGGCATGACGTAGGTGCAAAAATTGATAAAAGTGAAATGACGCCTCTGTGCCGCGCGGCTCTGTGGTATTGTGAGGATGTTACTATCACCGATAGCAAACTCCACGGCATCAAAGCTCTGCGCGAGTGCGCAGACGTCAAAATGCAAGGATGCGACATCATATCTGCGGAGTTCGGTTGGTTTGTTCGCGGCATCACTATGACGGACAGCTCCGCCGTTGGCGAATATTTTATGATGCGATCCGAGCATCTCAACTTCAAAAACGTGTGCCTAACGGGCAAATACTCCTTCCAATACATCACAAACTCTGTTTTTGAGGACTGCTTTTTTGATACAAAGGATGCTTTTTGGCACGCAAAGAATGTCGTCCTGCGCAACTGCACCGTTAAAGGGGAATACCTTGCGTGGTATTGCGAGAACGTCACTTTTGAAAACTGCAAGATTATTGGCACACAGCCGCTTTGCTATTGCAAAGGGCTCAAACTCATCAACTGCGAATTGCTGGATGCCGACCTCTGCTTTGAGCGAAGTGAGGTCGAGGCGACCTTAACGGCTCCCGTTATCAGTATCAAAAATCCGCGCGCGGGAAGTATCACCGTTCCCGAGTGTGGTGAGCAGATTTGGGATGATTCCAAAGCCGAGGGTGTTATTTACATTCAAAAATAATTTTCTAAGGGCGACCGTTGGTCGCCCTTGACTTTTCCAAAACCGATTGACATTTGCGTGTGTGGGTGGTATAATGAAATAAAACCCAAAGGAGGATTTTAGCAATGCTATTCTCTGACGAATTCAGATCTTTTTCTCGTAAGACTTGCCGCCTAAACGATTGGGTTGCCGCGCCTTACATGCGCCGCGATTTTTCCCTTTCGGCGCTCCCCGAAAAAGCGGAGTTGACGGTTTGCGCGCTCGGTTTTTACGAGCTGTTTGTCAATGGCAAAAAAATTACCAAGGGGCATCTTTCCCCCTACATCGTCAACCCCGATCAGGTGTTGCCGTATGATACTTACGATGTTACGCATCTTTTGAATGTGGGCGAAAACGTTCTCGGGTTCATTCTTGGCAACGGTATGCAAAATGGCTTTGGCGGCTTTATTTGGAATTTTGACAAAACGTCATTTCTTTCCGCTCCCAAACTCGCATTTGCCTTGGAACTCACAACAGGTAGCGAAAAAACGGTGATCGAAGCCGACGAAAACGTGATTTGCCACCCCTCTCCCATTGTGTTTGACGATTTGCGCTACGGTGAAAAATACGACGCAAGATGTGAGATTGAAAATTGGAATTTGCCCGGGTGTGACCTCTCAAATTGGACGCCCTCCATTCACCGCAGTTGCAATCGCGGCGAAAAAATCCTTTGCGATGCGCGCCCCATCGTTGTCACCGAGGAATTGAAAGCCGTCGCCATTACTCCTGTCGACGGCGGTTATCTCTATGATTTTGGTGTCAACATTGTCGGTCTTACCCGACTTGCTATCAAGGGTGGAGCAGGGCAGCATATCGTTATCGACCACAGTGAGATTCTTGAAGATGGCAAACTCTCCTTCAAGAGCATTATGTTTGATCGCCCGCACTTGGCGCATCTCAACCCTTACGTGCAACGTACCGAATATACCTGTAAAGGGGCGGACGTTGAAGAATACATCCCTCACTTCACCTACTACGGCTTCCGCTATGCCTTTGTTACGGGTGTGGAAGAATGTCAAGCAACCCCCGAATTGCTCACCGCCGTGGTGATGAACACAGACCTTGGTGACAGAGGCGATTTTTCTTGCTCGGATGAGATTCTGAACAAACTCCAAGAAATGACACGTCGCTCAACGCTTGGCAACTTTCAGCATTTTCCCAATGATTGCCCCCACCGCGAGAAGAACGGTTGGACAGCTGATGCGGCACTTTCTGCCGAGCAGACGCTCCTCAATTTCGAGCCCGAGGATAACTACCTGATGTGGGAAAAGTGCATTGTGCGCGCCATGAACGAAGACGGTGCGCTCCCGGGCATTGTGCCCACGGGCGGATGGGGCTTCCATTGGGGCAACGGCCCTGCGTGGGATAGCGTGCTCATTTATTTGCCTTACTTCTGTGCGGTTTTGCGCGACGATCTGCGTGTGGCAGAGGGGGCAAAAGAGGCAATGGTGCGCTACTTCCGCTACTTGACCACTCGTTTCGATGAGCGCGGACTGCTTGAGATTGGTCTTGGCGACTGGTGTCCGTCCTATCCCGATTACGAAACCCCTCTCATTTTTACCGATAGCACCATCGCGTATGATCTTGCCAGCAAAGCGGCGTATCTTTATGACAGAATGGCGATGCCCGAAGAAGCGTCCTACTGTCGCAAATTTGCAAAAGAAATGCGCGCTGCTATTCGCGAGCATCTGTTAGAAAATGCCGACACGATGCGCTTTATCAGCGGCCGCCAATCGGTGCAAGCGATGGCAATTTTCTACGGTTTATGTGACACAGAAGAAGAAAAAGAAAAAGCCCTTTCCATTCTTTTGGATGAAATCCACCAAAAAGGCGATCACATGGGCGTGGGTGTGCTTGGCGGACGTGTTATTTTCCGTGTGCTTTGCGATAACGGTTACGAAGATCTCGCAATTAAGATGATCACGCGCCTCGATCCCCCCTCTTACGGAGTGATGATTGCCGACGGACTGACCACGCTTGCCGAAAACGTTCGTCAGCCATACGGTTCATACAACCACCATTTTTGGGGTGACATTTCCGCTTTAATGATTGAATATTTTGCAGGCATTCGTCCCAATCCCGACCTCAAAAATGCCGCAAATATTGATATACGTCCTGTATTTCCCACCACGTTGCGCCACGCAAAGGCGTATTACAACGCTCCCTCGGGCCGCATTGAGGTCGCGTGGGAGAGAGTAGGGGAGAGCATCGAACTTACCCTGACCTATCCCGAGGGCGCCAACGGTTTTGTGGTCGCTCCTCGCGGCTACTCTGTGAACGGAGAGGAAAAAGTCAAAGCCGAAAGCGGAAAATTTGTTTTTACAACCAAATAAAATCAACAGGCAACGAGCAAAGAACGCCCGTTGCCTGTTTCCTTAAATGCGGCAAAAAATAAAAAACCTTTGGTTTTTTAACAAAAAAGAATTGACAATTATTTTTTTGGATGCTATAATAAAGCATACCCTATCCAAAACAGGGAAATTTCGGAAAGGAAAGAATCACAATGAAAAGATTTCTTGCACTATTTCTGACACTCATTATGCTTTTGTCGATGGTTTCTTGCAATCTGTTCCAAGGAAAAGAACAAGCAACCACGCCCGAAAGCACAACACCTGAGGCAACCACACCCGACCAAGGTGGAACCATCATGCCTCCCATGGAAAATTGGGCGGAGGATATTCTCCCTCCTCTCAACCCCACGCAGCTGTTTGATGCGACCTTTGGTTGCAAAGAGGCGATTTTCCAAGATGTTGAGTCTATTGACAAAATCCTTGCTGCGTTCACTTCGCAGGGATACGACCAACTCGCCGCAGATATGGTTGAGGGTGCAAAATTCCAAACCATCCTTTTGAACAAAGCCGATGAGCTTGTAACCGTTTATTGGATCGCATCCGAAAAAGAAGCGCGCGTAGTTGCTGAAAAGGTTGCTCCCGAGGCACTTTCCGTATTGCAAAAGAACTCCACCACCGATACCGGCTTGGTAACAATGGTACAACTCGGTGTTGAAAGAAGTAAATCTACAGATAACCCTTCCATTGGTATGTGCTACGTGCTCAAACTTTCCAATGGCAACGCAATGATTATTGACGGTGGCTACAACTATGACGAATGTGCCGCAAACATCTATACGGCACTTGAAAAGTTGAACATCGATAAGAATGCGGACGGCAAATACGTTATTGAGGCGTGGATCTTTACGCACCGTCAACGTGACCACGTAGGCGTTCTTGAAAACTTTGCAAAGGCATACGGCAACCAAACAGAGGTTTCCTATTTCCTTTACCAAATGCCCACCAACAAAGATGTTTCTTACATTGGCACAGGTATGTCCAGTGAAGAAACTTTCCACAACCTTTGCAAAACCTCTTACCCCAACGCTATTTACGTCAACCCTCACGTTGGTTTGAACTATTACTTCGGCAACGTAACCGTTAGTATGCTCTACACACCCGATGTGTTGTGGTCTACACAAAGAAAACTGTTCCACTACTACGATAACAGCTTGATCTTCAACGTTCACGGCGGTGATACCGGCTTCCTTTGCATGGGCGATGCAGGTGAAATTGCGGCTGAACGTTCTTGGAGCTTGTTTGAAGAAGTTGCGTTTGAAAGTGGCATTTTGCAAGTTCCTCACCACGGTCAAAACACCGGTGCGAACGGTGCTGCCGCGTGGGATAACCTCAAAAAGATCTTCCAAGCAACTGGTGCTGGCACCGCAGTTCTTCCCTTGGGCACACGCACAGGTGAAGATTTGAAGACGGGCAACAACCGTTGGGAAATCCTCTTTAAGAGTGCTTATGACGATAAATTAATGTCCTTCTTTGTTAACAAGAGTGATTCTCCCACTTCTACCGGATATTTCGGTCAAGAACTCTTTAACAAGTTTATTGCCGACAAAGAAACCGGCTCCAACCTTGCAGGCGAAATGGGCTACAAGGGCTTGAAGTCGCTCTACGGCTACAACGGCTTGAACGTCATCGACAACAACGATGGCTTGGTAACCTATATCGCTTGCAGCGATAAGACCGAAATGGCAACCGTATTCCTGTTTGCCAAGGGCGAAATTACTGTTAGAGAAAACGAAAAACTTGAGGATTGGCTCAAGCTTCCCGAATTCTATGCAAAAGACGTCATTGCAAAAATCGATGCGGGCGCACAAGTTTTCGAAAGCACGTTTGGTGTACAAGAGGTTATCTTCAAAAACGTTAGCGATAAGGAAAGCATTGTAAATCAATTTACCGCATGCGGTTTTGTGGCAGTTGATGCCAATATGATTGACGGTGCAAAGTTTGAAACCTTGCTCTTTACCAACGGCATGGAATTGGTAACCGTTTATTGGAAACCTGCTGAAAAAGAAGTTCGCGTTCTTTACGAAACCTTGAACGAAGCAGTTCTGCAAACGCTCATCCCGAGCGAAATGACGGGAACGGGTGAACTGACCTTTGTTCAAATCGGCATCGAAAGAGTGACCGAACCCGACAACCCGATGATCGGTTTGTGCTATATTGTAAAACTTGCCAACGGCAACGCGATTGTTGTTGACGGTGGATCTAACAATGCAAGATGTGCCGAAAACATTTACAAGACCCTTTCCAAACTGGATATTGCCAGAAACGCAAAGGGACAATATATCATTGAAGCATGGATCTTTACCCACGGTCACAGTGACCACAACGGTGTCATGAACTCCTTTGGCGAGGAATATGGCGACAAGGCAGACGTTCTCAATTTCCTCTACCAAGTTCCCTCTAACTCTGCTGTTTCCGCTACAGGTGCAGGTGTTGCAGGCGAGGAGGCATTCTTCAATCTTTGCAAAGAGACCTACCCCAACGCAAATTATATCAATCCCAAAATGGGCTTGACCTATCACTTTGGCAACGCAACCGTCGATATGCTTTACACGCCCGACGTTTTGTGGTCCTTTGAACAAAAAATTACTTATTACAACGATACAAGTTTGATTTTCGCTATTCGCGGCGGCAACACCGGCTTCCTCTGCTTTGGTGACGCAGGCGAATTGGCTGCAAAAACGTCTTGGAATCTCTTTGACGAAAAGGTATACAAGAACGGCTTGCTCCAAATTACCCACCACGGCTTGACCACTCAAGACGGTGCAACCGGCAACGAGTGGGAATACGTTGGCAACATCTACGAGGCAACGGGCACCAACCTTGTTGTTCTCCCCATGGGCGCTACCAACGAAAAAGACAACCGCAACGGTCGTTATTCCGTTCTCTTCCAATATCCCCACAGTGGATATCACATGAGCTTTGTTGTCAACAAAGAAAATGCTCCTTTCTCCACCAAATACTTCAATGCAGCGGTATTTGAAGCGTTTATCGAAGACGTTGAAACCGGTTCTACCCGTATGAAGGACGAATACAATCTGGGCGATTACAAGACGCTCTACGGCTACAACGGTATCAATATGATCGACAACGGCGCGGGACGCATCACCTACATTTCCTCTCGCGATAAAGAACCCATGGTAACGGTATTTACCTTTGCCAACGGCGAGGTTGTGGTTGAGCGTAATGACGAGCTTTACGATTGGCTCGCAGAACCCACCTTTGTAGATTCCTTTGAGAGCACCTTTGATTCCGATATGGAACTCTACACCAACGTTTGGAATGTCAACGTCTTTGTTGACCAATTCAAGGCAGACGGCTTCCAACTTGTGGAAATCGACACCATTGAGGGTGCAAAGTTCCAAACAATCATTCTTGTAAAGGGCACCGAGCAAATTACCATTTACTGGTTCCCGAGTAGTGGTGACATTCGCATCGCACGCGATACCATCAAAGAGAGTGCACTCAATCCTCTCGCTCCCAATGCCGAAACAGGCAAGGGCGAAGTCATCGTTGCACAGGTTGGTGTTGACGTTAAGGAGCCCGGCAATCCTTCCGCCACCGAAAACAACCCCAACATTGGTTTGTGCTACATCTTCAAGCTTTCCAACGGACGCGCAATTATCAT
The DNA here is from genome assembly GCA_045532215.1 of Eubacteriales bacterium. Taxonomy (GTDB): domain Bacteria; phylum Bacillota; class Clostridia; order Oscillospirales; family CAG-272; genus UMGS1865. Next base: position 13,235 of record JAZSFM010000101.1, read on the forward strand.
TGACGGCGGTTTTTATTACGATAGCAATGCCGATAACGTCTTCAACACGCTCAAGACGCTTGACATTGCAAAGAATGAGAACGGTGAATACATCATCGAGGCTTGGATCTTTACCCACGGTCACGGAGACCACAACGGTGTTACCAAGAACTTCTTTGATAAGTACACCGATCAAACCACCGTTAACTATTTCCTCTATCAACTTCCCACCAACAAAGAACTTTCTCCCACCGGTGCAGGTTATGCAGGCGAGGCGGCATTCCACGAGCTTTGCAAAACGGCTTGCCCCGAATCCACCTACATCAATCCTCGCGCAGGCGTTACCTACCATTTTGGCAACGCAACGGTAGATGTGTTCCACACTCCCGACATCATTTGGTCGCACGCAACCCCGATTCCGGATTATAACGATTCCGGCATCATCTTCAGAGTTGCAGGCGGTGGAGTGGAAGGTGCTATCTTTATGGGTGACTCCGGTGAGCATCCCGCAACCGCAACCGTTAAGAATTATGACGTATCCGCATTCAATGCAAACATTCTTCAAATTTCTCACCACGGTCTCAACACTCAAATCAATGAGGGTCACGAGTGGAAGAATATGAAGAAGATTTACGAAGGCGCAACCGTTGAATACGCATTCCTGCCTATGGGTATTGCAAGGCCGAACGTAAGAAGCGGACGTTGGTCTGTTCTCTGTCTGTGGGGCTACAACGGCAAGCAAGCATCCTTTGTTGTTAATCCCGAGGACGATGCAAAGGGTGTAAACCAAGATTCCTTCAATGCATTCATCCAAAGCGTTAAGGATGGAACCAACGATGGTGGAACGCTCCTCGGTTACAACGGTATCAATATGATTGATAACGGCCGCGGTGTTATCACCTACATCCATTGCAGTGAGACCGACCCGATGGTAACCATTATGTCCTTTAAGGATGGCAAAATCACTGTAGAACTCAACGAAGAACTTTACACTTGGTTTGCCGCAAAATAAAAAAACAACAAAAAAAGGAGCCGTCCAAAAGGACGGCTCCTTTGTTGTATATCATCAATAACGGTAATCAAACCAATGGTCGGGGGAGAGGGAGAGGTCGGTTGCGTCCTCAACCTCGTATTTGCGCTCAAGCCAAAGAATGTTGCGGCTCTTGACGTCGTGAACCAGCTTTTTGGAGCCCTCAAGACTCGGGTGGAGCATCAATTTGAGATACTGCCATTGCAGAGCGGAACGGCGAACGTTCTCTTTGCGATCCTCGTCGGCAAGTTCCTCGGCTTTTTGCCAAATCTCATCAAAGTCGACTTCGTTCTCGGCGTATTCTTCACGCGTGATGGCGGTGAAGGGATTTTCGTAAATGTTCATACATCCACTTGCCGCCAACTCTGTGGTCTTGTCGATGTACTTGCGAATGTAGGTCCAGCCCGCGCCGTAATAAGCTTCGAGAAACTCATCCATGTGCGTGTAGTATTCCTCTTCGCTCATATAAGGGTCCCACATCAGCTTTGCCAAGAGATAAGCGCGAACCTCACCAAACTCACCCGAAACCGATTGGCTGTTGCCTTGCGGGAACATTCCGCGCACGTGGTTGTCAACGTAAAAACGCATATTCTCGCGCAAAGCACCAAAGTTTGCATAGGTGGGAACGTAGAATTTGAAGTTTGTGGTGTAGTCCCAAATGTAAATGCGGTTGCAGATCTTACCCCATTCCACAAGGTCGCGAACAAGGTTGGGGGTTTTTGTCCAAACGCTCTTGTTGGGGCACTTGGTCAGGGGATGCATAAAGCAGCAACGAATGGAGCAGAGACGCACGCAAACGTTGGGCAGGGGCTTGGTGATCTTGGGAGCGGCTTGCGTGTAGTTGTAGGCAAGCGTATCCACCACTACGTGAGGATAATCTTCGGCAATGTCAGCAGCAATGGCGTTGACAAAGCGGAGCATATTGCCCGAGGGGCTGCCTTCCTCTGCATCTACTGCTTGGCATTTTTCGCACTTGCAGTAGTTGTTGTTGTCGTTTTGCGAAACAGAAACGATGTCGGTGTTGGGGTTCGCCTCGAGAGCGGCTCTGACGTTTTTGATTGCTTTTTGGAGGTTTTCGGGATCGCAAAGGCAGGGGTTAGGATCTGCCCATTTGCCTGTTTCGGTCAAAATACCAAGGGTATGTACAAATAAGCCACCATAGCTCCACTTGCCACCAAACTTACCGCTCATGTCAGCATCGCAGTTGTTAATGCCTTGCTTGGTACACCACTCGGCACTTCCCGTAACGGCGTTCCAGTTGATCTGTCGGGATTCGAAAATGGGAGCGAAATCAATCAGCACCCCTTCGTCAAAGGAGATGTCTCCTGCGGGGATCTTTTCAAGACCGGGCAGGAAGAAGCGAACACCTGCGAACTTTTCGAGAAATTTATAAACGCTATAGAGGACAGCATGCTCTGTGCCGCCGGCAAAGGTCATGCCGGCAGCCGTTGCGCTGACGCGGAAGCCGTCATAGCGAGAGAGGGTATTGTCATACGTAATGGTGATAGGATAGCCACCATCAATTACGGTAACGCCTTTCTTTTCCAAATATTTTTGCAATTCCTCTTTGGCATAAAGCTCGGTTTCGGTGTTGCCTGTAAAGATGGAAACATTTTTGAGAGTAATGCTCATTTGATTGCCTCCTTTATGATAGGATTGTTTATTGCGTTATTGTATGGGAAATTTTATCAGGGATTCATAGGGTCTTCGCCGTCCTGGGGACCGTCACCGGTTTCTCCACCAACGGGATAGAGATTTTTGAACATTTCATTGAGGGGCTTGTTGTTTTTATCGCTTTCCGCCCAACGAATACCGTAACTGTTTACGTCTGCAACAAATTGCGCGCACGCCTCGTCGTTGGGATGAAGCAGGAGTTGAATGTATCTCCATTGCAAACGGGAGCGTTTTACGTATTCAAGGCGGTCGCCGGCAAGCTCCTCAGCGGTGTTCCACCAAGCTTCGATTTGTGCCTCATATTCGAGGTATTCTTGAGCGGTGATAGAGTTCAGAGGGGCTTCATAAATGTTGATGCAGCTTCCCTCATTTCCGGCAAGCTCGGTTGTCAGGTCGATGAATGCGCGGATACCTTCCCAACCTTCACCGTAGTAGGCTTCGAGGAACTCGTCCATGTGTGTGTAGTATTCTTCTTCCGACATATAAGGATTCCACATCAATTTAGCCAAGAGGTAGGCGCGGAGTTCACCAAACTCGCCCGAAACAGATTGGCTGTTGCCCTGCGGGAACATTCCGCGTACACCGTTTTCGTGATAGAGGCGCATATTCTCACGCATGGAACCAAAGTTGGAGAAGGGAGCGATGTAGTAAGCAAAGTTTGTGGTGTAATCCCAAACGTAAATGCGGTCACAAATTTTGCCCCATTGCAACAAGTCATACAAAAATGTTTTGGTCCTTGTCCAATCAACACCATTGGGTCCCTTTGCATCGTTGCACTCGGTCATGGGGTGCATAAAGCATACGCGAATGGAGCAAACGCGAACGCATACGTTGTGGCGAGGAACGATACCCGTTGGAGCTGCCTGTGTATAGTTATAAGCAAGGGTGTCGATTACAAGATTGGGGTAATCCGCTTCAAGCTCTTCTGCAATTCTGTTTACAAAAGCAAGCATCGTACCCGAGGGAGAACCGAACTTTGCATCGGATGCTGCACAACTTTCGCACTTGCAATAGGTGTTGTTGTCATTTTGCGAAACAGATACGATGTCAACGGTGGGGTCTTTTTCCAAAATTTTGCGCAGGTTTTTGATAACCTTTTGATAATTTTCCTCACTTGTAAGACAGGGGTTGGGGGAAGCACCGCCACCGGTTTCGGTCAGCGCACCGAGTGTGTGAACAAACAGACCGCTGCCGTAGGTTTGCTTGTAGCCGTATTTTGCTTCGTCGACGCCATCATGTCCGTTGATACCGTTTTTGACACCCCAATCGGAACTGTTCTTAGAGCAGTTCCAAGCCAATCGACGAGCTTCAAAATATGGCGCGTAGGCAAGCAGGTTGCCCTCCGCGAGCACGATATCGCCATCGGGAATTTTTTCAAGGTCGGGCATAAAGTAGCGCACGCCTGCGTATTCCTCAAGGAACTTATAAACACCGTAAATGACACCGCGATCGTTTCCGCCGAGAATGTTCATGCGAGCATTCTCTCCTTGCAGGGTAGCGGTTATCAAAAAGCAGTCATCTCCAAGAGTGGAATCCTGACAGATGAGAATGGGAAATCCGCCATCTTCAACAGCAACACCTTTTTGGGTGAGGTATTTGGCAAGCTCCTCGCCCGCATAAATCTCGGCTTCGCTATCACCCGTAACGATGTTGGCGCGCACAAGGACGTTACCCTCGGTAATGCCATCGCCGTCATAGGTGGGGAACTTCACCATAAATTCATCGGGGATCGTGATAACAGGAGGAGGTGTTGTTGTTTCCTCGGGAGTGGTTTCTTCGGGAGTGGTTGACTCAGGTGTTGTATTTTCCAACGTTGTTTGAGGTGTTGTTTCTGCGGGAGGAACGTTCTTGTTTTTGGCAAGATGTACGATTCCTACGATTGCAATCGGCAAAACAATAACAAAAGCAAGCAGGGCAATCAAAATTTGTTTTGCATAGGGTTTTGCAATCAAGGTTGCAAATGCTTTTTTGATGTTCATATCGGTCTCCTTTGAAGCAAATAAAACGTTCTTCTATATCATATCAAAAAAAAGAGAAAAAAGCAATATATTTTCCTATTTGTTTACAAAATAAAAGAAAAAAACAGGCGCGATGCTTGGGGCATCGCGCCTGTTGAGGTTGTTTTTATTCTGCAGGTTGTTCTTCCGGAACGGGTTGCAGGTTGGGGTACAGATGCTTAAAGGGATCCATTTGGTAAACGGGAATGTTATTGTTGTTACCTTCTGCCCAACGGATGCCCCATTTTTCAACGTCTGCGGCGAATGCGAGAGCTGCTTCGTCATCGGGATGAATCAGAATTTGGATGCAACGCCATTGCAAACGGGAGCGTTGAACGTATTCGAGACGGTCACCCGCGATTGCTTCTGCCTTGCTCCACCAGGTTTCAAAATTCAACTCATTATTCAAATATTCTTGTTCGGTGATGGATTGGAGCGGCTCTTCGTAGATGTTGATACAACCGTCTTTTGCCAAATCGGTGGTGCTATCGATGTAGAGACGGATGTAAACCCAACCGGGACCGTAGTAAGCTGCGAGGAACTCGTTCATGTGGTTGCTGTATTCTTCTTCGGTCATATAGGGGTTCCACATCAGTTTTGCAAGCAGGTAGGTGCGAAGTTCACCAAACTCACCCGAAATGGATTGGCTGTTACCCTGTGGGAACATACCGCGAACACCGTTTTCGTGGTAGAATTTCATATTCTCACGAATTGCACCGAAGTTGGAGAAGGGAGCGATGTAATAACGGAAGTTGGTGGTGTAATCCCAAACGTGAATACGGTCGCAAATCTTGCCCCAGTCGATAAAGTCGGTGCGGAACTTAGCGGTTCTTGTCCAAGCTACGTTGTTGGGACCCTTTGCGTCGGGACACTCGGTAAAGGGATGCATAAAGCATACGCGAATGGAGCAAACGCGGATGCAAACGTTTTCACGGGGAACAATGCCCTTGGGGGGTGTTTGTGTGTAGTTGTAAGCGAGGGTATCGATAATGAGGTCGGGATATTCATCTTCCAATTCCTCTGCAACAGCATTTACAAAAGCAAGCAGGTTGCCTGCGGTACCGCCGTTTTCAATATCACTGCTGTGGGAGTAAAGAGCATAAGAAGCCATGCAGTACTCACACTTGCAGTATTCGTTCAGGTCGTTTTGAGAAACAGATGCAATGTTCATTGTGGGGTCTTTTTCAAGAGCCGCACGCAGATTTTTGAGAACCTTTTGGTAGTTTGCCTGACCTTCGGGAGAATCCAAAGAGAGGCAGGGATTCTTGGAGGCGCCGCCACCGGTTTCGGTCAGAGCACCCAGCGTGTGAACAAACAAACCGCTACCGTAAGTGATTTTGTTGCCGTACATAGGGCTGTCTACGCCATCGTGTGCGTTTACACCGTTTTTCAGACACCAATCGGAGTTTGTGCCTACGCAGTTCCAGCTCAAGCGGCGCAGTTCAAAATAGGGGGTGTAGGAAAGCAGTTCGCCGTCCTTGAGAACGATATCGCTGGTGGGAACAACTTCCAAGCCGGGCATAAAGTAACGAACGTCACCGTATTCTTCCAAGAACTTATAAACGCCATAGAGAACGCCGCGGTCATCACCGCCAACAATCGTCATACCTGCGTTATCGCCCGAAAGAGTAGCGTTGATAACGAATACTTCCGAACCGAGAGTGGGGTCGATAGAAATGGAAACGGGGAAGCCGTCTTCTACAACTTCAACACCTTTTTGTGTCAAATATTTTGCAAGTTCTTCGGCTGCGTGGAGCTCACTCTCGCTCTCGCCGGAAGAAATGCTAACGCGCTTGAGCACGTTATCGGAGGTGAGATTAACAGGACCTTCGGGAGGCAGAGGACCGTCCGGGTTTTCTTCGGGGGTGGTTACGTCGGGAGTGGTTTCCTCAGGAACGCTCTCCTCGGGGGTTGTTTCCGCAGGAGTGGTCTCTGCAGAAGGTGTCTCTGCAGGAGTGGTTGTTGCGGGAGTGGTTTCGGAATTCCCGGGGAGGAACTTCGAAATCATATCACAGGATGTCATCAGGCAAGGGAGTAATAATGCTGCAACGAGCAAAAAGATGATTGATTTTTTCATAGCGGTTTTCTCCTTATTGCTTTCATTTAGGGTAGAGAACGTTATTTTCCATGTTTCCAAAAGCAAGGACTTTGGGAAATATCGGATTCGGCAAGCACGTTAGGTTGACCTTCTTTCCAAGCGACGTTTGCTGCCTTGGCGTCGTCAATCAGTTTTTGTGCTTCCGCCGCGTTGGGACGCAGATAAAGTTTTGTCAAGCGCCATTGCATCATCGAGCGCTCAACAAACTCACGGCGATCGCCTGCAAGTGAGAGGGCATTTTGCCAGCACTCGTCAAAGGGGGCTTCGTTCTCGAGGTATTCCTCGCGAGTGATGACCGTGAAAGGATGATCGTAAATACCTTGACCGCACACGGCTGCGCCAACAGATTCATCTTTCTTGTCCACTCTAAATCCGCCGTTGGCGGCAAGCTCGGTGGTCTTATCGATGAATTTGCGAATGGATTCCCAACCTGCACCGTAGTAAGCGGCAAGGAACTCGTCCATATGCGTGTAGTAGGTTTCTTCACTCATGTAAGGGTCCCACATCAACTTTGCCAACAGGTAAGCGCGCAGCTCGCCAAACTCACCCGAGGGGGCTTGACTGTTGCCTTGCGGGAACATTGAAACAACGTTGTTCTGGGCAAAGAATTTCATGTTTTTGTGCAGAACCCCAAGGTTGGGAAATGTGGAAATGTAATAGTGGAAGTTTGTAGTGTAATCCCAAATATGAATTTTATCACAAATCTTACCCCATTCAACAAGGTCATCATAGAACTTCTTGTTTTTTGCACAGTCTTCTCTATCAAGCGGATGTGTAAAGCAACAACCGATAGAGCACAAGCGAATGCAAACGTTGCGGTGGGGCTTGGTGACTTTGGGGGCTTTTTGCGTATACTTATACGCAAGTGTATCCACGGTGACGTGGGGGTAATCCTTTTCAATGTCCTCGGCAACCGCATTCACAAAACGGAGGAAGGGGCCTGCGGGGCTACCGTCTTCTTCTTCAATTTTGCGGCAGTTGGGGCAGAGGCAATGTCCTTCAAAGTCGTTCTGCGAAACAGAAACGATATTGATTTGCGGATTTTCCTCGAGTGCCCGACGTACGTTTTTGATGACGGTAGCAAGCACTTCGGGGTCTGTCATACAAGGATTGGTGCCGTATGCGGGGTAAGGGTAGGTGGTTTCGGCAAGGAAGTTGATGGTGTGCACGAACAGTTTGCCATAGTTGAGGCGAGTGCCGCCAAGTTCCTCGGTTAGTTGTGCATCGCAGTTGTTAACGCCTTGCTTCACACACCAATCCGCGCTGCTGTTAACGCTGTGCCACGTCAAGCGACGCCCTTTCATTACGGGGTTGTGTTCAAGCACAAGCCCTTGGGGGATGGTGATATCCCCCTTGGGGCAAATTTCCAGTGTAGGGGTAAAGAAGCGAATGCCTGCGTATGCTTCGAGAAAATTGTAAACACCGTAGAGCACGCCGGTGTTGTCACCGCGAACGGTCATGCCCTCGTTTTCGCCAAGGGTTGCTTCAATCTTGTAGCTGTCCTGTTCAAGGGATGTGTCTACAACAATAGAAATCGGGAAGCCGTTCTCATCAATGGCAATGCCTTTCTTTTGCAGATATTTGGCAAGTTCCTCCGCTGCGTGAAGAGCGGTTGGCTCTTTGCTCGAAGTGATGTTTACTGCCGTCAGTGTTTTTTTCATAGCTTTTCTTCTTTGCGTTTATATTGTTTGCAAGATTATGAGCCGTACTTCCAGAAGTAGGGGCTCAAGGAGAGGTCAGATTCGGGAAGAACGTTGATTTGTCCTTCTTTCCAAACAACGTTCGCTGCCTTTGCATCGGCAATGAACTGTGCAGCTTCCTCTGCGTTGGGATGCAGATAGAGCTTTGTCAAGCGCCATTGCATTTCGGAGCGTTCAACAAATTCGAGGCGGTCGCCTGCAAGTGCTTTCGCATTTGCCCACAATTCGTCAAAGTATGCTTCGTTGTCGAGGTATTCTTGACGGGTGATGACAGTGAGAGGATGATCGTAGATACCTTGACCGCAAACAGCGTTGGTTTCTTCCTCGTTACCATTCAGTTTGTAGCCGCCGTTAGCAGCAAGCTCGGAGGTCTTATCGATAAATGCACGAATGTTTTCCCAGCCCTCGCCATAATAAGCAGCCAGGAATTCGTTCATATGCTGAGAGTATTCTTCTTCGCTCATATAGGGGTTCCACATCAGTTGTGCAAGCAGGTAGCAACGAAGTTCACCAAATTCACCGGATTCACCTTGGCTGTTACCTTGGGGGAACATCGAAACAACGTTGTTTTCCGCAAAGAATCTCATGTTGTCGCGAATGGTGAAGAGGTTTGCAAAGGTGGAGATGTAGTAATGGAAGTTGGTGGTGTAGTCCCAAACGTGAATGTTGTCGCAGATCTTGCCCCAGCCAACGAGGTCGTCGTGGAACTTTTTACCATTAGGACAATTGGGATCATCCAAGCTGTGGGTAAAGCAGCAAGTGATGGAGCACAAGCGAACGCAAATGTTTTTGTGGGGCTTTGTGATTTTGGGAGGAGCCTGGGTATACTTATACGCCAAGGTATCGATGATAACGTCGGGATATTCATCCTCGAGTTCTTCTGCAATTTTGTTCAAGAAACGAATCCAGCTGCCGGAGGGGCTGCCTTCTTCCTCGTCGATTCTTGCGCAGTTGGGGCAGTGACAGTAGCCCTCATAGTCGGATTGAGAAATCGAGATGATGTTCATGGCAGGGTTTGCGTCCAATGCCTTGCGAACGTTTGCAAGAACGGTATTGTATACCTCAGGGTCTGTCAAGCAGGGGTTGTTGCCGTAAACAGGATAGGGATAAGTGGTTCCCGAAAGACTACCGATGGTATGAACAAAGTAACTACCGTAGTTGAGGTGTGCGCCACCCATTACTTCGTTTAAGGTGGTGTCACAACCGTTGATGCCGTTCTTTACGCACCAGTCAGCGCTTCTGCCGTCGAGGTACCATGTCAAGCGACGGGTGCTCATCGGAGGAACGTAATCCATCAAAACGCCGTGGGGGATGATGATGGCATCCTCGGTTTGGGTTTCCAAAGTGGGGGTGAAGAAACGGAAGCCGCCGTAGGTTTCGAGGAATCTGTAAACGCCGTACAGAACGCCACGCTCGTTACCGCCGCGAATGGTCATAGAGCACTCACCATCCAGATTTGCTTCAATTTTGAAGCCGTCAAGACCAATGGAGTTGTCGATGGAGATGTGGATTTTTACACCATCCTCTGCGACTGCGATTCCTTTCTTTTGTAAATAGAAAAGAAGTTCCGCGCCGGCATAAATTTCGGACACATCTTCACCTGTGGTAACATTTACAGATGTCAACGTAATGGGATCAAATACTTCCGGAGGAATAACCGGCGTGTCGGGAGGAGTTGTGTCCTCGGGTGTAGTAATCTCGGGAGTCGTTTCCTCGGGAGTGGTCGAATCCGGTGTTGTTTGTTCGGGTGTAGTAATCTCGGGAGTTGTTTCCTCGGGAGTGGTCGCTCCGGGCGTGGTGTTGCCGAAGAAGTTACAACCACTCAAAATACAAGGTAGCAAAATGGCTGCAGCGAGCATCAGGGTCAACAGTTTTTTCATCGTTTTTTCTCCTTTTCTGTTTGTTTCAAGGACAGATAAGAATATAAATATATTCTTTCACTTTATATCATACCAAAAAAAGTTAAAAATTGCAATAGTGTTTTGCATTTATTTACAAAAAAAAAACAAAAAACGCAAGCGGAGAACAACTCCGCTTGCGTGACAGGGTTATGCAAATTAGGATTTATATTTCCATTCGGTGGGAGCTTTGGAAAGATCGGAGGATTCATCGATATTCCATTGTTTTTCTCTCCAAGCGACTTTGGCGTTGGTGTTTCCAACATCGGCAATCAGTGCTTGCGCATCCTCTGTGTTGGGGTGCAGACAAAGCTTGATGTAACGCCATTGATAACGAGCGCGTTTTACAAAGTCGATGCGGTCGCCTGCGGCTGCTTCTGCAGCATCCCACCAAGCGTCAAAGGTTTCCTCGTTTGCAAGGTATTCCTCTGCGGTGATGGCTGCAAAAGGACCGTCCTGTGCGGTTTGATGTCCATCGGCCGCCAGTTCGGTGGTCTTGTCGATGAATTTGCGAATATACTCCCATCCCTCACCGTAGAATGCCTTGAGGAAGTCATTCATATATGTGCTGAACTGTTCTTCGCTCATCATAGGATCAAGCAGGAGTTTGGAAATCAAATACACGCGCAATTCACCAAATTCACCGGAGGGACAAGCAAAGTTTCCGGTGCAATAAATGCTCTTGATGCCGCTTTCTGCAAAGAATCTCATATTCTCACGCAGAGTGCCAAGATTTGCAAAAACGGGAATGTAGTCGGTGGTAGCGGTCAATACGTATTCCAAGTGAATACTATCACAAAGTTTTTCCCAAGTTTCAATACATTGCATAAATGCAACGGATTCGGGGCAACTTGCGTCGGTAATAGCGTGTGTTGCGTGACAACCCGCCGTGCTGACGCGAACCGAAACACCGCCAACGGGTTTTGTAATTGCGGGAGCAGTTTGCAAATAGGTGCGAATGTTGATTTCAAAGTCAACAGAGGGATAATCTGCGGCAACCGCGTTGATGATTGCGTTGATAAAGCGGATGTATGTAGCTGCGTGGCCGCCTTCTTCTTTATCGATGCGTGCGCAGTTGGGGCATTGGCAATAGTAATCGCTACCGTCGTTAGGGGCAAAAGCGAGCGTGTTCAATCCGGGGGTTGCATTCAAAAAGTCACTAACGTATTTGATTGCCTTGGGCAGGTTTTCGGGGTCGGTCAAACAGGGTTGAGCGATGCCACCGTTGCCTGTAATGGTTCCAATCGTCAATGTTTTTGTCAAATGTTTGCCGCTGTCGTTTCCACCGTCCTTTTCGGGGAGCGCTTCGATGGGATACCAAGGGTTGCGTTGAATTTCGAACGCAGGGGAGAATTCATCGACCACACCGGTGAAAAAGGTAACGGCGTTATCATCTACCACAACGGTGTCGGCGGAATAGAAGTGAACGCCAACGATTTTTTCAAGGAAGCTGTAGAACCCGTAAGCAAGACCGCGCTCGTTGCCACCCTTGATGGTCAGTCCTTCCTCGGCTGCCTCGGTTTTGTAACCGTCTGCAACCACCGAAGAATCTATCGAGAGGGTAATGGGATATCCGTCATTCGAAACGGCGATGTTCTTTTTGGCGAAATACCACTTCAGTTCAGCAACAGCAAAGTTTTCAATCGCACTGTCGCCCGCTTGGAGGTTTACGGATGTGAGTGAAATTTCAACGGACGGCTTCGGAGGAGTAATGGGAGTGTCGGTGCCGGGAGTGGTTTCTTCCGGTGTTGTTTCTGCGGGAGTGGTCTGTGCAGGAGTAGTCTTGGCAGGAGTCGTCTCTGCAGGTGTTGTATTTTCTGCTTTTGAAGCGAATTTACAGGATGCAAACAGTGTTGTCAGCATAGCAACCGTTAGAAGAAGCACAAAAATTTTTTGAATACTCATCTTAATACATTCCTTTCCTAAAAATGAGGGATTTGCGATACGAGGTTTGCAAAAACGTGTGGGGAACGGGTTATATTTGGGTTACCATCTGGAGTTTTCCCGGTTGCCCTCGCTCCAATAGATGCCGCGATCGCGGACCTCTTGCTCGAATGCAGGTTGCAAACTGCTATCAAATCTTGCCAAGAACCAGCGCCATTGCAAACTGGATCTGCGCACGTTATCTACGCGATCTTCGTCAGCCAAAGTTTCGGCTTTTGCCCACCAATCGTTAAATGCCGCTTGCATGGTTCTAAATTCCTCTGCGGGAACTCTGTTCAAGGGGTGCATATACATATTGCCGCAGCCCTTTTCATACATTTCGGAGGTCTTGTCGATATACATACGGATGTAAGCCCAACCGTCGCCATAGTACGCTTGGAGGAATTCATCCATCATAGCGTAGTATTCTTCTTCGGTCATATAGGGGTTCATCATCAGCTTTGCAAGCAGGTAGGCGCGCAATTCACCAAACTCACCCGAGGGGGAGTTACGGTTGCCCTGCGGGAACATTCCCTTTGCGTTGTGTTCGGCAAAGTATTGCATATTTTGTTGCAGAACGTGTAGGTTAGCGTAGGTTGGAATATAGAAAGCAAAGTTGGTTGTGTAGTCCCAAATGTGAATATTATCGCAGATCTTGCTCCACTCTTCAAGATCGCGGCAGAATCTTGCGTTTGTCGAGCAGGTAGCATCTGTCAGGGGATGCGTAAAGTGGCAGTGGAAGGTGCAAAGACGGATGCAAACGTTCTCTGCAGGTCTTGTGATCTTGGGAGCGGTTTGTGTGTAGTCGTATGCCAAGGTATCAATAACAACGTTGGGGTAATCGACAGCAATATCATTTGCGATCGCGTTGACAAAACGGAGGAGTGTGCCTGCGGGGCTACCCTCTTCAGCATCAATCGCGGCACAGTTTGCACAACGGCAACGAGCATCGGTATCGTTTTGAGAAACCGAAAGGATGGTAGTACTCGGTCTGCTTTCCAAACGGGCTCTTACGTTTTTAATTGCCTTTTCCAAGTTTGCGGGGTCGGTCAAACAGGGGTTTTTATCCGTTCCTCCACCGGTCTCGGTCAAGCCGCCGATGGTGTGAACAAAGAGTCCGCCGTAGTCCCAAGCGCCGCCCAAAGAGCCGTCATTTTTATCCCAGGGTTCCCACCAGCCGTCAATCATGTTGACGCCATTTTTGACGCACCAGGAGTAGGTGTCGGGGCCGGCAGCCCAGCGGTACCAGTCGTTTACGCGCATTTCGAATACAGGGGTGAATTCCATCAGTGTGCCATCGGTAATCGCAATGTCACCCTCGGTGGGGAAAACCTCAAGTGTGGGGGTGTAGGCGCGCAGACCTGCGTATTTTTCGAGGAATCCGTAAACACCGTAAAGAACACCGCGACCGTTGCCGCCCGTGATGGTCATCCCGGCGCCCTCGCCCGTGGTGATGGCATCGATGCGATAGGAGTCATCGCCAAGCGTTGCGTCAACAGAAATGGTGATGGGGAAGCCCCCCTCGGCTACGGTAATGGATCTCTTTTCGAGGTATTCGGTCAGTTCCGAAACCGCCGTGACCTCGGCAGGTGTTTCGCCACCCGTAATGGTGACGTGTGTCAACACAAAGCCGCCGTTAACAACCGAGATGTGTTGTGTGGGGGACGTTACTTGTGCGGGAGTTTGAGCACCGGTTGCTTCTTGCAAGGGAGAGTTCGGGAAAGTAACCATGTTACAACCCGTCAAAAAGCAAGACAACACCAGCACAAATGCGAGTAATCTGATTGTTTTCATTTCCGTACATTCCTTTCAAGATGGTTTTGTAAATGGGTATATATAACTTATTATAACATATCCTTTTGACAAATGTCAACTACCTTGGAAGAATTCTTTCAAAGTAAAAAAGGTCATTCGACGATAGTCGAGCGACCTTTTGGTATCTGTTTTAGTAGTATGTCCAGTGTCCGGGACCTTTGTTAAGGTCTGATTTCGATATATCTACGTGATATCTTCCCTCGCGCCAAGCCATACCCATGCCTTCCACTTCGGCAATGAGTTCTGTGGCTTTTTCGGAGTTGGGATGTAGCATGAGCTCCATATAACGCCAATGCAAGCGAGAGCGTTGAACATATGCGAGGCGATCTCCTGCTTCGGCTTCCGCGGTATTCCACCACTTATTAATGGCTCTTTCAAGTGCGCGATAAAGCGTGCTTGAAATACCGGTAAAGGGTTGATGGTAAATGGTGTGACCGGGCCCTTGAATTGCCAAAATAGAGAGTTGATCGATATATGCGCGAATGTTTTTCCAGCCCGCACCGTAGTAGCCGGCAAGGAATTCATCCATGTGGGTGTAGTATTCTTCCTCGGACATATACGGATTCATCATCAATTTTGCAAGCAGATAGGCGCGCAATTCGCCAAACTCTCCCGAGAGCCCTTGGCCGTTGCCTTGCTCGAACATTCCCTTAACGTTGTGCTCGGCATAGAATTGCATATTTTCACGCAGAACGTGCAGATTGGGAAAATACGAGATGTAGTAGTGGAAGTCGGTTGTGTAGTCCCAAATGTAAAGGTTGTCACAAATCTCGTTCCACGCGATGATGTCCTCGCGGAACGCGGAACAGGTTTTGCAGGATTCGGTTGTGAGAGGATGGTTGAAGTGGCACTCGATGCTGCAAAGACGCACACAAACGTTCTCTCGCGGCTTGGTAATCAAGGGAGCTTTACGGGTGTATTTATACGCCAACGTATCCACAATGACGTTGGGATAATCTTCTGCAATGTTTTCTGCTATAGCATTAACAAAGCGGAGGAGTGTTCCCGCAGGGCTACCTTCTTCCGCGTCGATGGCGGCACATCTTTCGCAGGTGCAGTATTCCTCTTTGTCGGTTTGAGAGACCGAAATGATGTTTACGGTGGGATCTTTTTCAAGTGCCGCGCGCACATTTTTGAGAACGGTATCAAACACTTCGGGATCGGTTAGACAAGGGTTGGGTGCGTATCCGGGGTAAGGATAGGTCGTTTCGCTCAAGACGCCAAGAGTGTGAACGCCAAGACCGCTGGCATAGCTCATGTGTCCGCCAAGTTCCTCGGTGATGCCACCGTGGTTGCCGTTCATTCCGCTTTTGAGACAAAACAGAGGATCCTTGCTCATAGCATACCAACTTGTGTAACGGTATTCAAAAACGGGTGTATAATCAATGGAAATCGTTTCGGGTAAAGCTACAGGAACATCCAAATAGGTTTCCAATTCGTAGGTGAAGTAACGAACGCCTACAAAGTCCTCCAAAAAGCGAACCGCGCCGTAGAATACACCGCGGCCGTTGCCGGCGATGATGTTGACGTATTCCGCATTGTTTTGCTCCTCAGTGACGTTTGCCGCGCCTTCAATGCGGTAGGCATCATCACCAAGAGAGGAATCGATGGTGAGGGTGATGGGAAGACCGCTCTCGTTGATTTCCACACCTCTTGCCAACAGGTGTTTTTCCAATTCATCGGCGGCGAGTTGTTCAACAGAACTTTCTCCCGCGGTAACGGAAACAGAGGTGAGCAGTTTCGTGGGGACGATGGGGGCTTCGGGCTCCTCGGGGG
>JAZSFM010000016.1:0-3164 GCA_045532215.1 Eubacteriales bacterium
ACCGCTTGGCCTCCGACTTCCTCTGCACTTTTTTAACCCATCAATCTCTTTTTCTGACGCTCCACCTCGACCACGGCGGCGTCCTCGTCCTTGTAGCCCCATTCGTCCTTGATGCAGGCGATCATGCGGTCGTAGGTTTCAAGGGCTTTTTCACGCTCGCCCAAGATCTCGTAGATGATGGCGATGCCTTGCAGCGGATCGGTAAAACGCGGCCTTTTGCTTTCTTCTACCTTCCAACATGCCTCGTAGTAAGCAATCGCCTTGCTGTATTCGCATTTTCTTGCGTAATACTGCGCGCACTCAAAAAGAAAATCATTGTTTTCGCCAAACTCTTTTTCGGCTTCTGCCATAATGGCATCGGCTTTGGGAGCGTCAAACTCTGCCAAGGCGATACTCGCCTCGTAGATGGGGACAAGCACGGGCTTGTGCGCAGGGAGTGTCTTATATATCTCCAAATATTTGCGCGCCTCTTGGGTGCGGTGATCCGCAATGAGATTGTCCATAACTTCATAGTAAGGCATGGGCGATTTCGGCTCAATATGGTCGTTTTCGATGACACGCTTGTAAAAATTGATCACAGACGTGCGGTTGTTGACGTTCCAATCCCACGAAACCGCGCCCTCTGCCTTTTGCAGGAGCCATTGGCACTCCTTGACCTCGGGGGCAATTAAAATTGCCTCGCGTGCGTACTTGCTGACCTTTCTCGCATCCGAGAGCATACGGTGGTGGTAAAGATGCGCAAGCAGGCTCAACACCTTTCGTCTGTCGGTCTTTTCGTCAAGCTGCGCGCCAAGGAAGCTTTCATATTCATAAAAGACGTCGCTTGTAACCTCTTCTTCAACGTCGAGCCTGCGCTCGATACGCTGCATTTTTTGATCAATGGTAAGATCAAAAAGATCGTCAATGGTAACGCCAAGCTCACCCGAGAGGGCGGGCAGGAGCGTGATGTCGGGCATCGTCACGCCCGTCTCCCATTTGGAGATCGACTGCGCGCTGATGCCAAGACGGTTGGCAAGCTGTTCTTGCGTGAGTCCCGCGCTGGCGCGGAGTTGCTTGATCTTGTTTGCAATATTCATAAAATTTCTCCTTCAAAATGAATTCGAGGCGCCTTGTTGACTTTATTATAGCAGATGCAAAACAAAAAATCAATAACGCATTTTTATCTTCAACTCACCTGTCGGGTGAGAAGGATAGGTTTTATGGGGGAACTTTTCTCAAAAAGTTCCCCCATAAAAAAACACCTCTTATCCAATTAAATGCGTCCCCTTAGCATCCAAGCTCTCGCGGCGGCGGTCGCGTTTGCGCTCCTCGATGCTCTTGCCGATGAGCTTGACGGTGGTACATTTTGCCGAGCCGCAAAGGGTAAGCAGACGCTTCATTCGGCGCACCATATATTCGTTTTCGACACAGACGGTGACCTTTTCACCGTCTTTTCTTTTGCCTGTTCCAAAGACACCACGCCCGAGTTTTTTGACAGAGTGCGGAACGAAAACCTCGCACAAAGCAGGCGTGGCAGCAAAGGCGTGCGCGCCGATCTCCTTGACGCCAAGTTCCATACGGACGGTGTGCAACTTGCGGCAGTTTTCAAAAGCACGCGCCTCAATGGTTTGCACATTGGCGGGGATGTTCACCTCGCGAAGCGAAATGCACCCTTCAAATGCGCGCTTGGGAATAACACTTACTGCAGCAGGAATTTTGACCTCGCGAAGAGAGACGCAATCGCGGAACATCTCCTCGGAGAGAGTGGAAAGCCCCTCGTCCATTTGACAGAACGCCAGCGCAGAGCATCCGCTAAACGCGCCTGTTCCTATCGCGCGCAAACTTGACGGCAGAGCCACAGAGGTTAGAGAGCGGCATCCCGAAAAAGCACCCTCTCCAATGCGAGAAAGCTCGCGCCCGAGGCGAATTTCGCACAACGTGTCGCAATTAGCGAAGCAATTTGCCCCAATGGAGTGGATTTTTTCGGCGTTTGCAACCGTGTGCAAACGGAGACAGTTGCGAAAAACGCCCGCGGAAAGACCTATGTTGTTGGCAGTGGAAAGAATGACTGTTTGCAAATTTTTGCACCCCAAAAAGGCCTCGGCCTTGATAACCGACGCACCATTGGGAATATAGACCTGCTCAAGATAAGGGTTATCACGTCCCACAAAGGCGCGCTTTCCTATAGCAACAAAGGTTTCGGTGCGCAAATCGGCGCATCCCTCGTAGCCGCGAGCGCGGAAGAGTTGCCAGTTTTTGATCTTCAAAGTAGGTTTCATATCCTTCTCCTTGCCAATGGAAAATTTTAATTTTGGGATACCGTAGCGAGTTGTAACAGCGCTTCGGTGCAAACATTTCCGTCCTCATCGATGATGCAAAGCAGGTTGCCGCCCTCGGTTTTGGTGTCAAAAACGCGCAACGTGTGACCAAAAGCGGCCTCTTTGCGATAAGAGAGCACCATTCCCGTAACGCGATTTTCGCGCATATTCGGCACAAAATCGCAGAGCATATCGGGGTAACGGGTATTGTTCATATGTCCATTATAGTCGATATCCGAGTAACCGATGCGTCTCTCTCCTACGAATTCCATCTCGGAAAGCGGCGGCATTTTGAGACGCGCCGGCAGATCGGGAAAAGCAATAGCCGGATCGGGCTCAATATGATAAGGAGTATCCTCAACCTTCACAAGACTACCGTCGCGCAAATTCAAGAGAGCCCAGATGGAGGTGGCTTCTGCCACGGTTTTACCTTCGCGCAAAGCACGGAAGCAACGATTGTGACGAAATCCCCTACCCTCGCAGGTCCAAGTTTGCACTTCGATGGCATCTTTTGCAAACATCGGCTCATAAACACGCAACGAAATGCTACTGAGAATAAATGCAAGACCATAACGGTCACGCAACTCGTCAAGCGAGATGCCCGTATGGATAAGATGCTCGTTGGCCGTCTCTTGCAAATAAGTAACAAGCGCCGATGGGCGCACAAGACGGTTGGCATCGGTATCGTGCCACTTGATTGTATAATTCTGTGTAAATTTCATTTTTCTTCCCTTTTAAGGCAAAGGGGAAAACCTCAAATGAAGTTTTCCCCAATGCTTATTGAGCGAATTCTCTCTTTTTTAGAGATTATTCAGCTTTGTTTTCTTCTTCGGTAGCTTCTTCAACAGTTTCTTCAACTGCTTCTTC
>JAZSFM010000014.1:0-2417 GCA_045532215.1 Eubacteriales bacterium
AAGTAGCGTGTCTACCAATTTCACCACCTGGGCAGACACTTTCCGATCGGCTTTTGTGCCTTTCGGGAGTGCAAATATAGGGAGGATTTTACAAAATCCAAAATTTTCCGCAAAAAATAATCGTTTTCGACAAAATTCCACCCCTCAGACCTCGGTTCGAGTCCCTTTATCCGCACAAAGTGACCGAAGAGGAATTTTCTGAGGAATTTTCCTCTTTTTTATTTTTGTAATCAGTTGATATTCTTTTTATTAAAGAAAGAGCTGCGTTCTCTTCAATGGTTCGATAATCTCCTTTTTCCTTGTCCCACAAAATTCCATTCGGAAAGAGTAAATTTTGGATTTTTTCGCACATTTCTAATTCCCCGTTACGCCATAAACTGCCTAACATAGAGCAGGTTGCAACGATGGTGTCGATACGGGAAGAGAGGTTCGATAAATTTCTTTTAACCTTTGCCATTTCCATCTCAATTTCAGCCGATTTTTGCTGCAAAGCTTCCATCGTAATGGTAAAAATCTCTTCATCAATATCCCCCGATCCATAACGCACTTTGCAGGTCGAAATCCGTTTCTCGCATTCAGTTTTTTGTTTCTTCAACACAGCCAAAGCTTCGGCGTGAGTTTTGTCTTCCTGTATAATGATCTCATTCACAACCTGCTTGAAGACCTCTTGCAACTCATAGGAGAGGTTGTAGGTGTTTAACAAGGCCACATAGAGGGTATGCAGGCGTTTGGCTGCGATGTTGTTCTTGCAGCCTCTGTGGTTACATTTGTAGTAGTCGATATTTTTCTTTTTAACGGTATATGCCGTCATCGGTGTACCATCATGGGCGCATCGGATGTGTCTCTTTAGCGGAAATCGAGGTGTCTCTTTTTGGTGCTTATAGACCCCCGTTCGGTCACTTAGAATATCTTGCACCCGCAAGAAATCACCCCATGAGATAAGGGCAGGATGTTTGCCGTCGATTATTTCGCCATTTGTGAATTTGTGTTTGATTTTACCGGCATAAAATGGGTTCGAGAGGATTTTATGAAGTTTTTGTTTGCTAATTGACAATCCATAGGCAGCCAACTTCTCAATAATCCGATAATTACTCATACCCTGCAATTTCCATTGAAACGCTCGGCGGATCAGTTTCCCTGTTTCGTTGATGGTGTATTGAGAATTCAGGCTCTTGCCTTCCTTATCATATCCCAAGGGTCGCTTGCCTATCCAAACACCGCTCTCCATACAGTGTTTGCGACCCGACACAAATTTATTGGTACGATTGGTATTGTCCCATTGGGCAAGGGACAACTTAATCTGCATCAACATTACACCTTCGGGCGTTGATGTATCCACACCCGTTAAAGCCTCCACGATGATAGTATCCTGCGCTTTGAGGTCGTTGATGATGTTGATGGCTTGACCCGCATTGCGAGAAAAGCGGTCAGCCTGATTGACGATGATATATCTGACGCTCTTATCCTTTTTGACCGCCGTAATCATCTCCTTAATCAGTTTTCCCGGAGTCTTGGCACTCTCGTGCTTGCCTCCGAAATAACCTTTAATAGTGTAGCCGTTTTCACGGGCATACCTTTCACAGCGGCATTTTTGGTCATCGAGGCTGCCACCATTCTCCTCTTGGTGTTTTGTACTTACTCTACTCCATATAAAACAATTTTTAGTCATATTTGTATTCGTTTATCTCTTTATTATTAAGGTATTCAATACCGATTAAGGCTAATGCCCTCAAATAGTCCAATAGTACTCTTCCTTCTTCGTTGGTTAAATTTAATTTTTGAAAAACATTTTCATACGCCTGATAATTCAACATTTCTAATCAGGTATTTTGTGCTTTCGCACGCCCCTTGCCTATATAGGTTTTAGTGGCTTGGGGATTATTTGCTTTAGACCTCTTATGCCTACTTTTCAAATCGGCCATAAGACTTCTGTTCGGTCAAGGTGGCATATACCTTATGGGTGTGCACACATGGGCACAATAATCCTTTTTATGGACTCATGTTACTCGTAAAATTAGTGGATTATAGGCGACAGAATCGTCTAACCGCAAGCCCTATTGCTCAGCGGCTGTGCAAATATACCAAAAAAATCTGAGAATTTTAAGTTTCTAGATACCAGTTAGATAAAATTTTTCAATTTTCTTAGCGTATTTACACTCGTTTGGGTAATTGCTTGGATATTCCGGAGACTCAACCCCTTTTTTAGCAACTGAATTTCCTTGGGATAATCAGCCCGCATTTGCTCCTCTGTTTTTCGGTAACCAACCTTTCGGCCAACCTGCCCACCTTGCTGACGGAAGTGGTTGTATCCTGACTCCATTCTACTTCTAATCAGGCTACGCTCCATACTGTTAAATTGCGCCAAAATGCCCATTACGAGCTGTGCGATAGGGTTGGGCTGCCCATTGGGGAGAAGA
>JAZSFM010000038.1:0-22627 GCA_045532215.1 Eubacteriales bacterium
TCTCTTTTGCAATATAGAGCATTGCCTCAGCCAGGGTGGTCTTTCCGGAGCCGCCGTGACCCAGCAGTGCGATATTTCGAATGTTCTTTGTTTCAATCTTAGCCATGGTAATATACCTGTTTTGTAATACCTTTCGTTTGTTCTCCGGCTCCAAAACGCCGGGTTCTCTTCTATTATACTATATTCATCATTTTTTTTCAAGTGGATTTTCCAACTTTTTCACCGAGCAAATGTAAAAAACAAGCCCTGATTTTTGTGCATTTTGCACACATCAGGGCAGGTTGAAAAATGTGATAGCATTTTGATAGGTTTGCTCTGCGGCCTCTGTGGGGGAGCAGTTCCAAATTTGGGCGAGGGTAGAGAGGACAAATGTGAGATACCCCGAGTGGTTGATCTTGCCGCGATTGGGGTGGGGGGCAAGGTAGGGAGCATCGGTTTCGATGAGTAATTTGTCACGCGGAACGGCAGCGGCGGCTTCGCGGACGCGGGCGGCATTGGTGAAAGTGACTGTGCCGGAAAAAGAGATATACCACCCTCTGCGTGTGAGCTCGTGCGCCATTTCGGCAGAGCCGCTGTAACTGTGAAAAACGCCTTTGACGTTTGGATGTCGCAGAACCGTCTCAAAGCAATCACCGTGTGCCTCGCGGTCGTGAATGATGACGGGCAAGGAGAGTTTTTCGGCAAGCTTTATTTGTTCGTCAAAGAAGAACGCCTGCAGCTCTTTGTTCATCGGGATTCTGCCGTTGTCATAGGACTGCCAATGGTAATCAAGACCGATCTCACCAAGGGCGACGATTTTGTTGGATTTTCTTGCCT
The DNA here is from genome assembly GCA_045532215.1 of Eubacteriales bacterium. GTDB lineage: Bacteria > Bacillota > Clostridia > Oscillospirales > CAG-272 > UMGS1865. Next base: position 817 of record JAZSFM010000038.1, read on the forward strand.
CGTCATCCTCAAGCAGTGCGGAAAGTTCCGTAAGAGCCGCTTCGGGATCGGTGATAAAATGGCAATCCTCGGGATGAATGCCAACAGCGGCATACATTTTTTCATAGCGAGCCGCCTGCTCAATGACGGCTTGCGCGTTTTGGAGATTGGTGCCCACGTTGACGATGCCTGCAACGCCATTTGCAAAGACGTCGCAAAGAACGGCATCCGCGCCACCCTCGACCGACTCGAATTTTTTATCAAAATAGTGCGCGTGTGTGTCAAAAATGTGTTCCATCGGGCAAAAATCTCCTTTCATAGAGTTGCATTTATTATACTCTTTTTGATGGGGTTTGTCAAGATGGAAACCAAAACCAAATGCGAATAAAAGTGTGAAACGTGTGTGAATTGTCTTTGCGGAGTATTCAAAGAGTATATTGTAGGGCGGTGGCTTGCTGCCGCCGATTAAAAGATTCTTTCCCACAAAAGGCGGCGGGAGACGAGCCCCCGCCCTACGAGAAAACACAAATTCCAAGGTAGGGGCGATTCACGAATCGCCCGTCTCTACAAACGATTGTATCCAAATAAAATCAAAAACATATTGACAAAACCGCCAATTCGTAGTATAATGAACCTGCCAAACTAATCAAATATTGCAAAATAGGTATAACTTTCTTTATTGGGAGAAGTATATCTTTTTTCTGCGCTGCTAAAGATAGGATTTGATAAAATGCAAATTCCAACTTTGGCTGTGCGGTTATACCGTTTTTGCAATTCAAAGATTAGTTTGGCGACTATCGGAGTTTGCGTTTTTGTGCGCTTACTACGGTAGGCGCACTTTTTATTTTAGGAGGAGAAAAATGAAAAACGTTCTCAAAACCGCAATCCTTTTCTGCCTGTTGGCAACAATGTTGCTGATGGTGGCATCGTGCGACTCCGTTTTCATTAAAGTGGAAGTTGAGAGTAAGGAAACAACAGTAGCAGAAACGACACCGGTAGAGGCAATACCTGCAGAAACGACACCTGCAGAAACGATACCGGCGGAAACAACACCTACGGAAACAACACCTACGGAAACAACACCTACGGAAACAACACCTACGGAAACAACACCTACGGAAACAACACCTACGGAAACAACACCTGCAGAAACAACGCCTGCGGAAACAACACCTGCAGAAACAACGCCTACGGAAACAACGCCCGCAGAAACTGCACCTGTTGAGTGCACCCACGAGTGGGCAGATGCAACCTGTATCACGCATTGCACCAAATGTTTTCTCGTTGTATTTCTCGAATCCGGCGAACACACCCTTGACGGTGCATACACCTGTATTGAATGCGGCAAAAGCTTTCTTTTGAGTGCCGAAGAAGCATACGAAATCGGTATATCCTACGAAATTGGTGAGTACAGTGACGAATACTACTATGTAGAACTGACGCTTGACTATCAGGTTAACCCCAACGGCTTTGGTAGAGCCACTGTTTTGGAAGGTCACTACATCAGCGTTGTTGGCGGTTACCTTACCGGTGACGCCGAGGGTTCTATTCAGGTGGGTGACACTGTTATTTACAAAGCAAAAATCGGTGCTGTAAACTCTGCACTTTCTCTCTTCGGCATGGAAGCCCGTCTGTACGAGGTTGCTAGTTACAACAACATTACCGTTGATGTAACACCGCCGGATATTCCACCCATAGATGATCCCGGACAAGATGAACCTGTACCACCCGAAGATGGAGAATGTTGGCATTACAATGCGACGGATATGCCTAGAGTTTCTCCCACTTGTACGCAACCTGGCTCTAAAAATGGCTTCTGGTGTCCTGATTGTGGCGAAGTATTTGAAGAACCCACGGAAATTCCTGCTCTTGGACACACTTACGGAACATATACCGTTGATGATCCCACAACCGAGACGGTTATTCTGAAATATAACTGCAATAATTGTGAGCATTTCTATACAGAAACAATTACTCCCATTGATTTTACCATTACACAGGAGAATCGTAACAAAATTGACTCTATTCCGGAGTATCCAAAGGAACCCAATGTGTTCTTCCCCGATGACCCTGACATTCCGCCCCTAACCGAACCTGTGTATATCGGTACTTTAAATATTCCCGCATTTTTTGAGAATGAAGGTGTTTGGTATCGTGTGGTTGCTATTGGCGATAGTGCATTTGCCTATGTTGATTTTAGCGAGTTGATCATTCCTAATACGGTAACCACAATTGGCAAAAATGCATTTTGCCACGTGGGCAATGATTCACTTGTTAGTGTCACATTCGCTGCTAACAGTCAGCTTAGAAGTATTGGTGCGGATGCATTTTACAAGCAAAGTTCTCTTACTGATGTATACATTGCTGAGGCCGATTTAACGACGTGGTTGAGAATTTCATTCGAGAACTTTTATGCACGCCCCAACACTATTGGAAAATTGCATATTTTAGATGAAAAAGGGAACGAAGTGACAAAATTGATTATTCCGAACGGCGTAAGCGAGGAACCCTACGAGTCCTACGAGATTAGTTCCTACGCATTTGCTAACTGTTGTAATGTGACGGAATTGTTTATTCCTTGTCAAGTGGGTACAATTGGTTCTTATGCATTCTCCAATTGCAGTAGTTTGACGAGTCTCACCGTTGAGCATTCTGCTATATTTCTCGCGGACATTGGTTCCTATGCATTTAGTAATTGTACCAGTCTAACAAATATCACATTTAAGTACTGTCCGATTTCCATATGGGAGGAAAGTGTTAATAAGGGTGAAAACTGGAATTACAATGTCCCCGCTACCGAGATCGTTTTCGAAGACGGCGTTGTTTCCCTAAACTAAACCAATCATTCTTTCGACCGCCCCTTTGCGGGGCGGTCTTTTAACGTTCCCCCGCATAAATCTCAAAAAAACGCGCAAATTATATAAAAAAAGAAAACTTTTTTTGCAAAACCCCTTGCAATTCGTCTTTGATTGTGCTATAATATGTCCGTATGTCGCCCACAGGCGAAATGATGTCAAAGAACATCAAAATTATGAAATGAGGTACACATCAATGAAAGAGGGAATCCATCCTAAGTATGAAAAGTGCATTATCAAATGCGCATGCGGCGAAACCGTAGAGTCCAAGTCCACCAAGGGCGGCGAGATCAAAGTTGAAATTTGCTCCAAGTGCCATCCTTTCTTCACCGGTAAGCAAAAGTTTGTTGACGCCGGCGGACGTGTGGATAAGTTCAAGAAGAGAATCGCTGCTTTCCAGAAGTAATCTGCAAGGGTCGGTTCTGTACAAAAAGGGCAGGCTGCGTGTCAGCTTGCCCATTTTTCTTTCCATTGGAGGTCGTTTTTTATGGAATATCAAGCAATTCGCGCGCTTTTGGTCGGTGTTTGCACCAATCAAAGAGAGGCGGATGAACTCGAAAAAAGTCTTTGTGAGCTTGAACGTCTGCTCGATACGGCAGGCGGCGTTTGCTTTGCAAAGGTCATTCAAAATATGGATAAACCCAACCCCCGTACCCTCATCGGCTCGGGCAAGGTTGAGGAGATTGCCGCGCTTTGCGCCGACAATGAAATCGAACTCGTCGTCTTTGACGAGGAACTCGCTCCTTCACAAATTCGCAATCTTGAAGAAGAGCTTGGCGACAACGTGCGCGTTATCGACCGCTCGATGCTCATTCTCGATATTTTCGCGCTCCACGCGGTCAGCCGCGAGGGTAAATTGCAGGTCGAGTTGGCGCAACTCAAATATACCGCACCGCGTCTGACAGGTCACGGTGTGGAAATGTCCCGTCTTGGCGGTGGTATCGGCACAAGAGGCCCGGGTGAGAGCAAGCTCGAAACCGACCGACGTCATATGCACCGCCGCGTTGTCGCCCTTGAAGAAGAACTGCGCGAGTTGGAAGGCAACCGCAAGACCATGCGCGCGGCACGTGACCGCAGCGGCATCCCGAAAATCGCCATTGTCGGTTACACAAACGCGGGCAAGTCGACGCTTCTCAATCGCTTGACAGATGCAGGAATTCTTGCCGAGGATAAGCTTTTTGCAACGCTTGACCCTACCACGCGCAAGTATGAATTGCCCAGCGGTGATAGTGTTCTTTTGACCGATACGGTTGGCTTTATTCGCAAGCTGCCGCACCATCTCATTCACGCATTCAAATCCACGCTCGACGAGGCGGTTTATGCCGATGCGCTCATGATTGTTATCGATGTCTCCGACCCCGAGCATCCCGAACAAGTGAAAGTCACCGAGGAACTTCTTGAAGAACTTGGTGCCGCAGGAAAGCCCACGCTTTATGTTTTTAACAAGTGCGACCTTGGCATCAGTGACCCTTGGTGCCCCGGCAAAACCGCCGAGAACGTGCATACGGTTGCCGTTTCGGCAAAAACAGGGCAGGGAATTGAGCGTCTCCTCGAAGAGATGCAAGCTATTTTGCACGAGGGAAAGAAGCGCGTGACGTTCCACATTCCCAACAGTCGCGCAGGCGCGCTCAACACGCTTTACACCTATGCAACCGTTGAGGATGTAGAATACGGTGCCGACGAAATCATTGCTACCGCTGTGGTTGATTCCAAGGCGCACGGCATGTTGCGCGAATTTGACCCCACGTGGCAAGAAAAAGAGGAAGAATAACACCTCAAAAGACTGTTTTTAAAGGAGAGACCTATGGCAGAATCGGTATTTCACACCACTCTTGAACACGAAGGTGTTGCAGAGTTTGTGGAAAAGAAATCGGTATTTATCGGTCACGCTTACCCCGTTTCAAGCGAGGAAGAAGCGCTGGCGTACGTCAAAAAGAAGAAAAGTGAATATGCCGATGCACGCCACAACGTGTGGGCGTATCTGCAAAAAGGGGAGATCGTTGCGCGTTATTCCGATGACGGTGAGCCCCAAGGAACGGCAGGTGTTCCTGTGCTCGATACTATCCGCAAGAGTGGTGTTAGCGATGCGGTTGTCGTGGTTACACGCTATTTCGGCGGCATCCTTTTGGGGGCTGGCGGACTTGTGCGTGCTTATTCGCACACCGCACGCTTGGCGCTTGACGCGGCACATATCATCACTTACGAGCAGTATACCGAACTCGAATTGGTCTGCTCTTATTCCGATTATCAAAAATATCAAGCCGAACTTCCGCGGTTTGGAGCGGTGATCGACGATACACAATTTGCTGACCGCGTCACACTTTTGTTCTCGGTCAAAGATCCCGTCGTCGAGGATGTTTTCGCACGCGTTCGCGAGATCAGCAATGGTTCTACACTTCCCACCGTTCGCGGAAAGCGCTTTGATTACCGATAAAAACACAAAATTCAAATAAAATATAAAAAATACGCAAAGAAAAAAAGTATATCTTCTTTTTTTTGCGTATCTTATTTATAAAGCGTCAAAATTCTTGACGAAACCCAAAACGAGGAAGGGAGGAATGCCTGTGAGATTTCCCGAAAATTTCATACAAGAGGTTATTGACAGAACCGACATCGAAGAACTTGTCGGTCGCTACGTAACGCTCAAGCGCACAGGTGCCAATCTTGTTGGACGGTGTCCCTTCCACAGTGAAAAAACTCCCTCGTTTACCGTAACGCCTGCCAAGCGTATGTTTTATTGCTTTGGTTGTCAGGCGGGCGGCTCGGCACTCACATTCGTACAAAAAATCGAGAATATGGATTTTGCCGAAGCCGTTGAACATCTCGCAATGCGCGCAGGTTTGCCACTCCCGCGTGAGACGGGACTTCCCGAAGAGCGGGGCGTACCTCGCAAGCGCGTTTTGGAGATGAATCTTGAGGCAGCGCGATTCTTCCGCGCTTGCCTGTTCGATCCTCGCATAGGTGCTATCGGTATGGACTATTTCAAACGTCAACGGCGCCTAAGTGAGGCAACTATCAAGCATTTTGGCTTGGGGTTTGCGCCCGCCGATTTTGGCGCGTTACGCAAGCATATGAATCAAAAGGGATACACCGATGATGAACTTATTGCCGCTTATCTGTGTGGTCGCAGTCAAAAGGGCAACGTATATGATCTTTTCCGCAACCGCGTGATGTTTCCCATCATCGATACCTCGGGCAATGTGGTCGCCTTTGGCGGACGCGTAATGGATGATTCCAAGCCCAAGTATCTCAACTCATCCGATACGCCCGCATTTAAGAAGAGCCGACATTTGTTCGCGCTCAACTTTGCAAAGAATAGTTGCTCCGAGCGCGTGATCCTCTGCGAAGGATATATGGATGTTATTGCCCTGCATGCCGCGGGGTTTGAGAATGCCGTAGCAACACTCGGCACTGCCATTACCGCTGACCACGCACGTATTCTCTCAAAATACACACAACGTGTGGTGATTTCCTACGATGCCGACGAGGCAGGGCAAAACGCTGCCAACAAGGCGATGCGTATGCTTGGTGAGGTGGGAATGGACGTGCGTGTGCTCAAATTGAGCGGTGCAAAAGACCCCGACGAGTATATTCAAAAATTCGGTCCCGACCGCTTCCGCCGCGTGCTGGAAGAAAGCAAAACGGGATTTGAACACAAAGCCGATCGTATTCTGTCACGTTACGACCTCGGAGAGGGAAGCGATAAAATTCGCGCATCGAATGAACTTTGTGTCATGGTGGCAGAATATGCTTCTCCCATCGAGCGAGAAGTTTATTTGGCATATATCAGTTCCAAATTGGAGTTACCCCTTGAGGTGTTGCGCAACAGTGTTGAGCAATATCGGCGTCGCAATCGTCGCGAGCAGGCAGCACGCGATACAAGAGAGGCGCAAGCGACCGTTAAAAATTTCGGAGACCGTGTCAATCCCGAAGCAGCGCAGCATCCTCGTGCCGCAGTGGCGGAGGAGGCGGTTATCGGGTTCTTGCTTATCTATGAGGAATACCGCAACGCGGTACAAAAAGGCGAAATAGAACTCCGCGAAGAACACTTTGTTACCGACTTCTATCGTCGCGTGTTTACTTCAATCATGCGTCGTCACGCAACCGAGGAGGGCTTGTCTGTTGCCCTAATGGGCGCAGAGTTCACCCCCGATGAAATGGGGCGCATCGAAAAAGCCGAAGTCTCGCGTCGACAACTCTCGCAGTATGGTCCCGAGGTCTTCCGCTCTTCGGTCGAGGCGCTCAAAAACGAGAAAACACGCCTCACTGTCAGCGAAGAGGGGCTCGACGCGCATCTGCAATTCCTGCGTGAGAAAAAAATGAAAAAGTCAACAAACGATACCAATACATAAAAGAAAGGCAAAACGAGAATGAAAGACGTAGAAACCAAAGAAGTAGAAGCCGAAGTTGCAGAAGAATCCTCCCCAACTTTGGTTGGCAACGAAAAAAAGATAGACGTCAGTGCACTGATTGAAAAGGGCAAAAAGGGCAAACTCTCTGCCTCTGACCTTGACGAAGCACTCGAAGAGATGGATTTCGATGCTGAAAGCATCGACAAGCTCTACGAAACCCTTGAGGATAACGGCATCTCCTTTGATAGCGATCTTTCCAGCGAGGAAATGAGCGCTATTGAAAACGAGGTTGAGGCATTTAGTGCTGCCGAAAATATGGAACGCATCCTTGAACAAGAAGGACTTGCTATCGATGACCCCGTTCGTCTGTATCTCAAGGAAATCGGTCGCGTTCCGCTTTTGACCGCCGAGCGCGAAAAAGAACTTGCAGAACGCATGATGGAAGGTGACGAGGATGCCAAGGTTGAGCTGGTTGAAGCAAACCTGCGTTTGGTTGTTAGTATTGCAAAGCGTTATGTCGGTCGTGGTATGTTCTTCCTTGACCTGATCCAAGAGGGAAATATGGGCTTGATGAAAGCCGTTGATAAGTTTGACTATACCAAGGGCTACAAATTCTCGACCTACGCAACTTGGTGGATTCGTCAAGCAATTACCCGTGCCATTGCCGATCAGGCAAGAACCATTCGCATTCCCGTGCATATGGTTGAAACCATTCACAAGGTTTCCCGCATCTCCCGTCAGCTTTTGCAAGAGAATGGTCGTGAGCCCACCGCCGATGAAATCGGTGAGCGCATCTCAATGAGCCCCGAAAAGGTTCGCGAAATTATGAAGATCGCACAAGATCCTGTATCTCTCGAAACACCTATCGGTGAGGAAGAAGACAGTCACCTTGGCGATTTCATTCCCGATGATGATACACCCTCTCCCGCAGAAGCAACCTCCACAAGCATCCTTCGCGAGGAGTTGGAACGTCAGCTGCATACTCTCACACCTCGTGAAGAGCACGTTATCAAACTCCGCTTCGGTCTCTACGACGGTCGTACCCGCACCCTCGAGGAAGTAGGCAAGGAATTTGACATTACCAGAGAGCGTATTCGCCAAATCGAAGCCAAAGCTCTGCGTAAACTTCGTCACCCCAGCCGTGCAAGACACCTTAAGGGCTTTATGGAGTAATTTTAGTCCACTCTAACAAAAACCAAACACTTTAATTGTGCACATTGGTGTAACAGATAAGCAATGTGCCAAAAACCGCAAGTGTATATTTGTGCATAGTCCCATTCATTTATGAACGGTGCGTGTCCTGAATGAAAGGGATGGGATGCGCTCTGCATTTCGTAACAAAAAATTCACTTGACATCAGGTAAAAAAAGGTGTAAAATATAGCGTATAAACGTATTTACCGCGCTCGCGCGTATGCGAGAGGCGGAGCCACGATTTTTTGGGAGGAAGAAACCATGAACAAGAGACTGATCGCTTTATTTCTTTGCCTCGTAATGATGCTCTCCGTTTTCCTGACGGCTTGTGCCGAGGATTCGGAAGAGGATGCAAAGAACGAGCTGGAAGAAGCAAAGGTTGCAAGTAACATGACGCTGACGATGTGGATTGTTTCCGAGTCGCCTGTGTCCGAAAGCATTCGTGCCGATGTTACCAAAGCAATCAACAGCTTGACTAAAGCAAAGTATAAGACACAGCTTGATATCCAATATCTCAGCGAAGAAGAGTATTTTGGCAAGCTGACAGAGGCAATGGAAGCGTTTGAAGCGACCAAAAAGGAACAAAACGCGAACAAGCCCACACAAACCGGTACGACAAATGCAGAGGAAACCGGTACAACCGTTGAAGAAATCGTTACCGACGAACACGGTATGTATCGCGATAACTATCCGATCGTATTGGAGAACCAGGTTGACATCATTTACATTGGTGATGTGAAGGATAGCAGCGGCAAACTTTTGATGTCCGGTCAACAAATGTACACCGAGCTCCGTTCTGACAACTGGCTTGCTCTTCTTGATGACGCTCTCAAAGGTGATGCAAAAAAGATCAAAGAGTTTGTTTCCCCCACATTGCTCTCTGCTGTTCAAGAAAAGGGCTCTACCTACGCAATTCCCAACAACAACGTTATCGGCGAGTACACTTACATGTGCTTGAACAAAGAAATGATTGATAGCTTCTCGCTGGACGGTTATCTTTCCAGAGGTGTTATCAAAAATTTCGCCAACGATTATATCTATCAGTTCCTCGATATGCTTGCAGTTCATGCAGGCGACATTTGGAAGGATTCTTCGGTTCTTCCCATCGATGCAACCTATGAAGATTGTCTCGCTTTGCTGGCTTATTATTGGAATATTGATCCCGAGGATTATTCCATTGATAGCGACGAGTTCTCCATTTTCGGAACTTCTACTCTCATCGACAAGCCCAACCGCGGTGAATCTGCCGTTAAAATTGAAAGTTTGTTCGAAAACAAGGAATTTACCGAGGCATACCTCAAACTTAACAAATACCGTATGGACGAAAATAACGAGTTCTTTAGAACCGAAGAAAACGAAGGTGTTTCCTATGATGCATACGGTATCAAGTTTGTAGAGGGCTCTTTGGAAGAGTTGACCGTTGAGAATGGTGTTTCCTACTATTACGAAAACGGTACACAATACTACGTTGTTCCCGTTGGTTATCCCATGGCAAGCGCTGAGGATATCTACGGCAATATGTTTGCGGTTGCTACCACAACCTTGAGCGTTGAGCGTAGTATGCAAATCATTACATACCTCAACACAAACACCGAAATACGCAACCTGCTGCAATACGGCATTGAGGGACAACACTACATCTTCGACGAGAATAACAGAGTTAAACTCATGGAAGACAAGAATGGCAACAAGTATGAAATGGATATTTATGCTACGGGCAACGCATTCCTTGCATACCCCGATCCTAGCATGAATGCTTCCATTTGGGAAAACGGCAAAGTGCAGAACAGAGACTCCTTGGTTGAGCCCCTGCTTGGCTTTGATCTTTCCGAGTACGCATCAACTGCCACACAGTTTGGTACTCCCGTAACCATCAAAGGTGGTAAGGCCTATAGCACAACATTCCGTTCCGGCTTGAGCAAAGAAGTGCTTTCGCAAAATGCAGTTTTGAAAGCTTGGCTTGAAGAATGTGACGTTAAGTCCGAAGAAACTCCCGGCGTTTTCGTCTTCCGTAGCCGCGAGAAGACTGCCGATAACAAGTACTCTGAAATTCTGTATTTCTACAACACTACCGACGCATACCGTTTTGGTGTTGAAACCGAGGAAGTTACCAAGGAAACGGGAACCGGTTTTTATCGCAACAACACCTACACCTATACCGATGACCCCAATGTAGACGGTGACTACACTCTTACAATGGTTTATGACCTCTATCCCGTTCGTTATGAAGGTCAGTATAAGTTTGTTGAAAGAGAAGAAAGCACCGACGGCAAGGGCACAGAGGTATCTCGCACAGAACTCACATATGAGGAGACTTTCAAGTACACCGATAGCAAGATCGACTTTGACCTTTACAATACAGACTCCTACAAACTGAACGTTTACGGGGATTTGTATCTGTCTCATTTCTACGAGAATAAAGTTCTTTACAACAAGTTGGCAGAACTTTACAAAGATAATCAAGGCACAAAGGAGAAGCCGAAGGCAGCGATCAATTTGCAAATTGCTTGGAGCGAATCCAACGATGATACCACTCTTCACCACTTTATCTTCTATCGTCCAAACACTAATTACACAACAACCACCGATGTTGTTCCCGGTTTGTTTGGCAACAAGCTCGTGCTTTCCATCAACAACGAAGAATATGGCGCCGATGCGTATGAGATTGTAGATCCGGATGCCAATGATATTGAAGCGACACCCGCAAAGAAATACATTCTGTACTACATCACGGTTGAAACAGCAAAGAACGTAAATGTTTCTGTTGACTTCAACATCAGCAAAATGAACGATGAAGAAAAACTCAAGGGTGCATTCAGTCATCACGATTTCATAAAGGATACCAAAGGTCCCATCACAAAGATTACCGACCCCGTTAACTTTAAGGTGTACGGTATGCTGAACACCGAGTTGGTTAATTATATGGCGGACCTCAATGAGCAAATTACAGGTTTGTTGAACGGCTGCAAGACTTATGCAGAACTTGAGAAGATGGTAAGCGATTTGAGTGTCCTTTTGAACACCGAGGAGGAGTTTACCACCTTGTATAAAGCACTCCCCAATTGTAATGCAGCATTGAAGAAATTCTTTGAGGATCCGGACGGTTTGATCAAGAATAATATGAGAACCCTCTTCTATCAACTGGGTCACATCACCAACTACAGCACGATGGATCAAGTTGCAGCATACGGTTTGACAGCTAACGAAGTAGGCGAAAAGACAAGACAAGTATTCTTCTATTCTCCCTACGGCATCTACTATTTGTGGATGGAGGCATATCAATATCTGCCTAACGATATGCAACCTACAAAGTAAACAACTTTCGACGCAGATGATTTTTCATCTGCGTCGATTTTTTCTCCGCAAAAATCCAACTTTTTTGCAAATGGTACTTGTAAAACGGAGCAGGGTATGATAAAATGATAGAAAGAGAACCCTTGAAAGGAAGATTTACTATGTTTGGAGAACAAAAGGTATGCTTTTCCGGCGTACAGCCCAGCGGCAACCTGACCATTGGAAACTATCTTGGTGCTATTAAAAACTTTGCCGAATATTCGGAGCAATATAAAACCTTTTACTGCGTGGTTGACGAGCACGCTATCACGGTTCGTCAAAATCCCGCAGACCTTCGCCGTCGCACGTATGAGACGTTGGCTTTGTATATGGCTTGCGGACTTGACCCCGAAAAGAATACACTTTACGTGCAGTCTATGGTGCACGAGCATGCGGAACTTGCATGGCTGCTCAACTGCTTTACCATGTTTGGCGAGCTGTCCCGCATGACGCAGTTCAAGGATAAGAGTGCCCGTCACGCAGACAACATCAATGCAGGTCTCTTTACCTATCCCGTATTGATGGCGGCGGATATTCTCTTGTTCCAAACCGACGTTGTTCCCGTGGGCATCGACCAAAAGCAACACGTTGAGCTTTGCCGCGATATTGCAAACCGTGTCAACCAAATTTATCCTGACCTCTTTACCGTTCCCGAGCCGATGATGGCAAAGAGCGGCAAAAAGATTATGTCCTTAGCAGAGCCCACCAAAAAGATGAGCAAATCCGATGAGAACACCAATGCAGTTGTTTATATTTTGGATGATAAGGACACCATTATTCGCAAATTCAAGAGAGCTGTGACCGACTCCGAGGCGGAGATCCGTTTCTCGGAGGATAAGCCCGGTGTGAGCAACCTGATGACCATCTATTCCTGCTTTACCGGCAAGGATTATGATGAGATTGAGCGCGAGTTTGCCGGCAAGGGATATGGAGATTTCAAACTTGCTGTAGGTGAAGCCACTGCCGATGCATTGGCACCCGTTCAGGCGCGTTTTGCCGAACTGATGGCTGATAAGGCGGCTCTTGAGGCACAAATGAAGAGAGGCGCAGAGGAAGCATCCTACTATGCACGCCGCACGCTCTCCAAGTTCCAAAAGAAGTTGGGCTTTGTGCAAACTCGGTAAAAATTTCCGTTTGTTGCATAACGTATTCCAAATAAGGGGAAAATCCGTATGGGTTTTCCCTTATTTTTTTGACAACGGATAGGAGTTTTGTATGTATATTGTTCTTGGTTTGTTTGTTTTTCTTTTGTGCTTTGTTCTCACGCCCATCGTGATACGCCTCGGTTGGACAATCGGTGCGGTTGATGTGCCGTTAGATGGGCGCCGTATGCATCGCAGGAGTATTCCGCGTGATGGGGGATTGGCAATTTTTGCTTCTTTTTTGATTGGCTTGGCGCTACTGAACGAATGGAACATTTTTCTTGGTTATCTTGCTTTCGGTTGCGGGATGATGGTGCTCGTAGGGCTTGCGGACGACATTTTTGGTTTGGGGGCTTGGACGAAACTACTGTTTCAAATCGCGATAAGCACAGCGGCAATTTTGGGGAGCGGCTTGGTTAGCGGAATTTGGACGGTTGCCGCTGTCCTTTGGGTGGTGCTACTAATCAACGCGCACAATTTTATCGATGGTATGGATGGCCTTTTGGGCGGTTGCGGAGCGATTGAATGTTTGATGCTCGGTGCTTGCTTTTTTATTGCGGGAGAGGGAATTTTGGGCATCGTTGCGCTGTATTTGATGGCATCGTGTATTGCGTTTCGCATTTACAATCGTTATCCCGCTCACGTGTTCGCAGGGGACTGTGGCTCCGAGGCACTGGGGTTTGTGTTGGGAATGTTGTCCTTGCCGCTGTTTGGGCAGGGAATCCATTTTTCTTCGGTGGCACCGCTCTTTATTTTCGCATATCCCATCATCGATCTTGTCAGTGCGGTTGTCAGACGCATTTTGCACGGGTACAGTCCCTTTCGCGCGGATAGGGCACATCTGCATCACCGCATTTTTGCGGCAGGCATTTCGCACGCCGAATGTACCGATATTCTGATGAGTCTTTGTGCCGTTTTTGGTGTGTTGGGGGTGTTGATGAGTGCTGAGAGCTTGTGGCTTTTTGCGGGTATTCTTTGCCCGGCGGCGGCTTGGTTTCTGGCATCTGTCAAGCGATATGTGTTGCTTCCGCACCGCTAAAAATAGGTTTTTGTTATAAAATAAAAGAAAAAGGAAGATTGTTTGTGCAATTTTCCTTTTTTCGCTTGACAAATGGGGTATCTTTGTGCTATTATGTATGTGTATGGCATTGCCAATGCTATACAGATTTTCCAAAACAAAAGGAGAGAAATCATTATGGGTATTCTTTTCACCTTGGTATTGCTCGCCTGTGTTGCGGGCGGAGTTGTATGGTCCGTCTTCATTCGCAAGCTGCCTAAAACCAGAATTGCAAGCATTTGCTCTATTGCAAGTGTTGTTATTGCATTTGCCGCTACATTGATCCTCAAAGACATTGTAACCGACCCTAACTTTTTCACCAACACAATTATGCCTTGGTTGGAATCCTCGCTTTCCCCTGAAATTGAGGAAATGTTCGAGTTTTCCATCACTCTGCGTGAAACCATTATCGGTTTGCCTGTTGCATTGATCACGCCTCTTGTTTTTGTCATCCTGTATTTGGTTGCAAGAATTTTGACGGCTATCGTGTATTTCCTGATCGTGCTTATCGCAGGCAGAAGAATGAAGAAAAAGGTCAAGAGAAAGACTGTTCCTTACGCACAAGCGCGCACCATCGCGTGGTCTGCGGCTGCAGGTCTTTTAACTTTGGTTGTTGTATTGCTTCCCATTGCTTTCTATGGTGGCATGGCTGCTGATATTGTTGAATTTGCCGCTACCGCTGACATAATGGGTGAGGATTCCGGAGAGGATCTTAGCAAGGTTGCCGAAGAGTACATCACTCCTATTGTTGAGAGTCCCATTGTTGAAAGTTTCCGCGCGTTGGGCGGAGATTTGATGCTCTCGGAGATGACCTCCTTCCAACTCAATGGCGAGCTTATTGGCGTAAGTGATGAGATTGAGGGTATTTTGGGTCTTGCAAACAGCATCGCACCTTTGATGGGCGCAGATTTCCAAAATTTGAGTGAAGAAGATGCCAACAAGATTGTTGGCGTTTCAGATGCACTTGCACAATCCAAATTCCTCTCCACCATTATGGCTGAGGCAATTTACTACTTTACCGGTGACATCGTTAGCGGCGAAGAACCTCTAAGCTTGGATGAAAGCGGTATGTTCGACGATCTTGTTGACCGCATTGTAGAAACTCTTTACGAAGATGCAGAAGCAGCTGTTCGCCCCGTGGAGGGTACAACTGCAGAAATGGCATCCCAAAATATGAAACAATTTACGGATGATGTTCATACCGTTGCAGAGCTCGCATCCGTTATTCTCAAGAGCGGTCTGCTCTCCGATTCCGGTGACACCGAAGCATTGCTCGATAAGTTCACCAACGGCACTACCGTTCACGATATGATCTTTGTTTTGGGCGAAAACGAGCGTTTGAAGTGTCTCGTTCCCGAAGTCGTTAACATCGGTATCAAAGCTATCGCATCCTTTATGGAAGTAAAGGATAGCGCAGATGCCGTTTATGCTGAATTGATGGAAACCATCGCAGCTGACCTCAACGGTGTAAAAGACCTTGATGATGCAGCTAAGGTTGAAACACTTTCTCCCAAACTCAACAGTGCATTTGATCACGCGGGTATTGTAATCGATAAGCAAGTTCTCGATCTCTACTCCGTTGCTATGATTTATGAGCTTGTCAACGGCAATGATGACGAAATCACTGCTGCTGACGTTACTGCATTCTTTGTCGCTTACGCAGAGGGTGCCGAAAATGAGAACGCAACCGGAACTCCCGCAGTTCTGGCACAAATGATTCTCGAACTCTCCGCATTGAAAGATGCAAAGAGCGAGACATTCCAAGATGATGTAGCATCTATTCTTGCATCTTACGGTGAAACCATGCTTGGTACTACCGAGGGTGCTCTCTACCAAAAGGTTGCAGACGTTAAACTCAAGAGAATTCTTGATTCCAACGTTAACGACTATACCTCCTACAGCACTGCAGAAAATGCAGCGTCCTTGCAGAGTGCAGAGGGAATGGCAAAGACCACCTTCCTGAAGACTCGTGACATCCTGCTCATCGATAGTGAGGAAGCTTCTAAGAAGATCAACGAAGATACTCTTGAAGCTGAAGCTACGGCTATTCAAGAAATTTTCAAGCAAGCAGGTACTTTGATGAATGACGTTTCCGGTGAGATCAACATCTCCACAATGGCCGGCTCTGTTGGTGACATTCTCAATGCTTTCAACGGCTCTGTTTGTGTAGGCCCTGAGCGCACCTCCAATCTCTTCATTGCCATTCTGCAATCCTCTCTTGTAAGAGATGCAGCAAGCATGGATATCTTCACCGCTACCGACCTCGCTTACAGAGGTTCTCACGGTGAGAACGTTGACTACGCAAAAACATTTACCACCATTTCCAACACAATGGAAGTTCTTCAAAATATGAACTCCAGCACCGAGGGCGGTATGTCGGTCGATACCCTTACCACGGTATTCCAGGATATGAACTCGCAAACCGCAGGTATGATGGAATCCTACATCACCGAGGAAAGATTGAGTGATGAATACGGTCTTGATGCAGAGCAATCCGAAACGGCAGCTCCCCTGATCTCCGATGTATTTGGTTATTGGAACGAGCCCGGTGTTGCAGAGAACATGACTCCCGAAAAGAGCAAACAAGAAGCAGAAGCGCTCAATGACGTTATGAACCTCGTTACCTCCGCAAGCGATAAGGCAGCCAGTGGCGAGTCCAGCCAAACCGTATTCGGTGAAGGCAATGATAGTGTACTTGGTAAGACCGCGGGCCAAACTGTTGAAACATTTATGGCATCCGATGCTCTCAAGTACTCCTTGAACAACAACTCCGAGAGTCTTGGCGAAGATCCCTTCGGTATGGGCGATATGATGGTGGTTGAAGAAGGAGAAGGCGGAAAGAATGAGAAGCTCGAGCTCGAGCTCGCAATGAAGGAATACTATGAAAAGCCTGAAAACAAGACCGAAGAAAATAAGGAAGCCATGACCAACCTTGGTAAGCTCTTCGGCTTCACTCAAAATGAAATGGAGTTCATTCTTGGTGAACAACAAGGTGAACAACAATAATTTTTGTGTTTTCTAAAGAAACTATAAAACACATGGGGGAGACCTATAAAGGTCTCCCTCTGTTGCCCCCAAAGAGGAGTTTTACTTGGCTTTTTTTGCCAAAGGTATTGCAATTTTGATGGAAAAATGGTAAAATAAAAATGGAAAAATATAAGTAAGGAGACTATGTTATGAATATTACTGAAATTTTAGCACGTTGCGATCATACTCTGCTTTTGCAAACGGCAACTTGGGATGAGATCCGTGCCATTTGTGATGACGGTATGAAATACAAGACCGCATCTGTTTGCATCCCCCCTTGCTATGTAAAGCAAGCAAAAGAATATGTAGGTGACCGCCTTGCCATTTGCACCGTTATCGGATTTCCGAATGGCGATAGCACAACAGCTGTTAAATGCTTTGAAACTGCCGAAGCTCTGCGCGAGGGTGCAGACGAGATTGATATGGTCATTCACGTAGGCGACCTCAAGGCAGGCAATGACGATAAAATTCTCGAAGAGATCCGCGCCATCAAGGCGGTATGCGGCGACAAGATTCTCAAGGTCATCATCGAAACCTGTCTCCTCAACGAAGACGAAAAGCTGCGTATGTGCCGCATCGTTACCGAGTCGGGTGCAGACTATATCAAAACCTCGACCGGATTTTCTACCGGTGGTGCTACCCGTGAGGACGTAGCACTGATGCGTGCAAATGTAGGTGCGCACGTTAAAGTGAAGGCGGCAGGCGGCATTGCGAGCTTGCAGGATGCCGAGGACTTTATTAACCTCGGTGCCGACCGTCTTGGCACCAGCCGCGTAGTAAAGATTATCAAAAACACCGACAACGGTGGATACTAATATTTGAAAAGGAGACTGAATTATGGCTATTCCGACCCCTCATATTTCCGCTAAGAAAGAAGATATCGCAAAGACCGTGCTCATGCCCGGTGATCCTTTGCGTTCCGAATTTATTGCAAAGACATTCCTCAAAAATCCCGTACTCGTTAACGACGTTCGCGGCGTTCACGGCTACACGGGTGAGTACAACGGCAAAAAGGTAACCGTTATGGCTTCCGGCATGGGACAGCCCTCTATCGGTATCTATTCCTATGAGCTTTACAATTTCTATGATGTAGATGCTATTATTCGCGTAGGTACTTGCGGTTCTTTCCATCCCGACCTGCACGCACGTGATATCATCGTTGCTATGGGTGCTTGCACCAACGGCAACTATGCTATGCAATACAAGCTCCCCGGCACGTTTGCTCCCATTGCCGATTTCGACCTGGTTCGCCGTGCGGTAGAGGAGTGCGAAAAAGCAGGCGTAAACTACAAGGTAGGTAACATTTTCTCGTCCGATACCTTCTATGACGATGCCAATTCCGGTATGGATTGGGCAAAGATGGGTGTTTTGGGCGTTGAAATGGAATCTGCCGCACTCTACTGCAATGCCGCAAGAGCAGGAAAGAAAGCACTCTGCATTTGCACCGTTAGCGATTCCTTTATTTATCCCGAGGAGAACACAACCGCCGAGGAGCGTCAAAATTCCTTCACCGCTATGATGAAGATTGCGCTCAATTTGGCGTAAGAGAAAACTATGACCAAAAGAGTATTTTTAATCGTATTGGATAGTGTTGGCATTGGTGAGATGCCCGACTCTGCCAGCTTTGGTGACGCAGGAAGCAACACGCTGGGCGCTATCCGTAACCACCCCAATTTTCATTGCCCGAACCTTGAGGCGTTGGGACTGTTCAACATCGAGGGCGTAGGCGGCGGTATTGATGCTCCCAAGGCATCTTTTGCGCGTATGCGCGAGCGCTCAATGGGCAAAGATACCACCATCGGTCACTGGGAGATCGCAGGCATCGTATCTCCCCAACCGCTTCCCACATATCCGAACGGTTTTTCTGCTGACCTGATTGCCGAGTTTGAGGCAAGAACGGGCAGAAAGACCATTTGCAACCTGCCGTATTCGGGCACCGACGTTATTCGTGACTATGGTGACGAGCATTGCAAAACAGGTGCGCTCATCGTTTATACCTCTGCCGATAGCGTGTTCCAAATTGCCGCACACGAGGATATTGTGCCTGTTGCCGAGCTGTACCGCTATTGCGAGATTGCGCGCGAACTGCTGACGGGTGAGCACGCAGTAGGACGTGTCATCGCGCGTCCCTTTACGGGCGAGCATCCTTTCTCGCGTACACCGCGCCGTCACGACTATTCGCTCTTGCCGCCCGCTAATACCATTGCGGACGTTCTCAAAGAGCGTGGATATGAAACCATTTCCGTTGGCAAAATTTTTGATATTTTTGCAGGCAAGGGCTTTAGCGAAAGCAATCCCACCCCTAACAACGCAGGCGGCATGGCAAAAACCGACGAGATTTTTGCACGCGATTTTACAGGTCTTTGCTTTACCAATCTTGTTGACTTTGATATGGTATTCGGTCACCGCAACAACATTGCGGGCTATGCGCAGGCACTGACCGAGTTCGACGCTTGGCTTGGCGGCTTTATGGAAAGATTGCAGGACGATGACATTTGCATCATCACTGCCGACCACGGCTGTGACCCCGCAACGCCTTCCACCGACCACTCGCGCGAGCACACGCCTATGCTCATCTTCGGCAAGAGCATCCGCGAGGGTGTCAATCTTGGCACGAGGAGCACCTTTGCCGATATCGGTGCTACTATTCTTGACGCTTTTGGCATCACCGATGGTGGTATTGCGGGCGAAAGCTTCTATTCCGCTGTTGTGAAAGGGGAATAAGGCAATGACAGATATCGAACTGATGCAGCTTGCCGAGGAGGCACGTCAATTTTCCTATTCTCCCTACTCGCACTTTGCCGTAGGAGCGGCTCTTTTGACGAGCGGTGGCAAGGTCTATACGGGTTGCAACGTTGAAAATGCAGGATATACTGCTACCAACTGTGCCGAGCGTACAGCCGTTTTTAAGGCGGTTAGCGAGGGAGAGAGAGACTTCGCAGCCATCGCCGTTATCGGCGGTCCTGCAGGCGAGCAGGGCAGATTTTGCGCGCCCTGCGGTGTTTGCCGTCAGGTTTTGCGCGAGTTCTGTGAGCCCGAGACCTTCCGTGTTCTTCTTGGAACGACCGACGAGGTGCAAGCATACACTCTTGCCGATCTGTTTCCAACATCCTTTGGTCCCTCTGACCTGAAAGGAGAATAAACCTATGAGAATGTATGACGTAATTAAAAAGAAGCGCGACGGCGGTGTTTTGTCGTCCGAAGAAATTCGCGCTTTTGTAGAGGGATATACCAATGGTAGCATCCCCGATTACCAAGCCGCCGCGCTTTGCATGGCGATCTATTTCCGTGGCATGAACGACGAAGAAACCACCGAATTGACCTTGGCTGTCCGTGATTCGGGCGAACGCCTCGACACCTCGGGCATCAAGGGGCTGCGCGTGGATAAGCACTCCACGGGTGGTGTAGGAGATAAGACCAGTCTTGTGGTCGCTCCTATCGTGGCGTCTCTCGGCTTGACCGTTGCAAAGATGAGCGGTCGCGGACTCGGTCACACGGGCGGTACTGTCGATAAGCTCGAAGCAATCCCCGGCTTTTGCACCGACTTGGCAGTTAGTGAGTTCGAGCGCATCGTCAACGAGACGGGCATTGCCATTGTAGGGCAGAGCGCAACCTTGGCACCTGCCGACAAAAAGCTTTATGCTCTGCGCGACGTCACCGCAACGGTTGACAGCATGCCCCTGATTGCTTCCAGCATTATGGGTAAAAAGCTTGCCGCCGACGATGATTGCATCGTGCTCGACGTCAAGACGGGTAGCGGCTCGTTTATGAAGAACCTTGAAGATAGCCGCACGCTGGCAAAACTGATGGTAGCCATCGGTAAGAGAGCAGGCAAGCGCATCAGCGCCCTCATCACCGATATGGATAGACCTCTCGGCTATGCCGTAGGCAATTCTCTTGAGGTAGTGGAAGCCATTGAGACTTTGCAGGGCAAGGGCCCCGAGGATCTCTTGGAGCTTTCCTTGGCACTCACCGCGCAAATTCTGTTCCTTGCCGATAAGGGCACACTAGAGGAATGCCGCGCGATGGCGCAGGATGCAATCACCTCGGGCAAGGCACTTGACACCTTTGCGCGCATGGTAGCGGCACAAGGTGGAAATGCCGAGTTCATCTACCACCCCGAAAACTTTGCAAAAGCGCCCTACGTGCGCGAAGTGAAGCTGACAGAGAGCGGCTATATTGCAGCGGTCAACACCGAGCAATACGGGCTTGCAAGTCTGCTTTTGGGAGCCGGCCGTAACACCAAAGAGGACGAGATCGACCTCTCCGCGGGTTACCTGCTCAAAAAGAAGACAGGCGACGCAGTCAAGGCAGGCGACACCCTCGCCGTCCTTTACGCATCACGTGAAGACCTCTTCGCCGCCGCAGAGCGCACCCTTTTGAATGCTACTACCATCACGACAGATGCTCCTGAGAAGAGACCGTTGATTTTTGAAGTTATCTAAATTAAAAAACGATTTACAAGTAACCATTTAGGAGGTGCAAAATGTATTTTGATCCATTATCAACTTGGCTGGTTGCCTTAATTGCCGATGGTATTATCATTTCTGGTGAGAAATTTGGCGGCAATTCGGCTCAAGCAGAGTATGACAGAAAACGCATAAAGCAGCAAAATGAATGGTTGAACGCTGATATTCGGAGAACAAAAGACAAATTTGGGTTGATTATGCCCGAACAAACCTACGAAAGCATACAACGTAGAATAAAAGTAACAAAAGATTCTCTTGTGTTCAAATACACCAATGCACCAATTATTATTGACTTGGATAATCAAGAATATTTAATTTCGCTCCTTGAGGAATGTTCCAAAAGATACAGCCAATATTCAAGTGAGAAATATCTCCAAAAAGCTGAATGGTTCAAAAATGCGGCT
>JAZSFM010000035.1:0-3035 GCA_045532215.1 Eubacteriales bacterium
CCTTTTTCGCGAAAAAGGTTCCCCCGCATCATCTACCAATCACTCCTTAATACAAATCCATTCAGCGGCGCAGGGGAGGGATTCGATCCAGTCGCAGAGGGTGTGCCACTCGGCGAGCTTGTGGGTGCGGCGCGCGTAATAGATGTTGATGAGGTTTTCGTAGTTGAGCGTAACGGTACGCATTTGGTTATAGGAAGACGGCAGCATTTGAATCATGTTGTGCCAGCTTTGGCGATCCTCTTTGTTCGCAAGGAACTTTTGGCGCTCGCACTCAAGGTAGTCGATAATGGCATCAAGCATATTGAGTCCGCCCTCGTCGAGACGATCGTGCGAGAAATCGTCACGTGTGAACTCTTTGGCGTGAATTTTGTGCATGGTCGAGGTGGAGTTGGCAACAGTGCCCACCTTGTAGGTGTCAAACTCCTTCCACCAATAAAGAGGCGCGGTGATGTCAACAGAGACGAACACCTGACGCAAGAATTTGCGGTGGTCGCTGCCCGCAACGGCGAGACGGTGACCAAAATCAAGGTCGGCTTCGCCGATGAGAAACTTGCCGTTCTCGTCATAGGTGCTATCCGATTTTGCCCAGCTGTTCATCGGGTTACGAGCGCCACGAATGGCGTTGTCGATATTCATCACTGATGTGCGTTCCACTTTGAGCATTGTACTGTCCTCCGTGTCTTTTTCTGTATCAAGTATAGCATATTCGATGGAGAATGTCAATTCCTTTTTTCTTTTTTAATTGTGAAAAAGATGTTTAAGTTTTTTTGATTTTCCTATTGACATTCGCGCGCAATGGGAGTATAATAGTCGATGTTTTGTGATTTTATTTATTTCATATAAAAAGAAGGTATAAAATTATGTTTTACGAACAATTTTCGGGCGCTTTCTCCGAGGGGGGAAGCTCGCAGGTTTTGTTTGGCTTGGCACTCGCGCTGTTTATGGGATTGTTGCTTTCGCGTATCGCAAAGCCCTTGGGGCTCCCCGCGGTTACGGGATACCTGATTGCAGGTGTTCTCATCGGCCCTTACTGCCTTGGCGCGCTTGGCATTACAGGCGTGTTCTCCAATGCGGAAATGATGAAGGGCACAGGTGCCATCGTGCAGGACGTTGCCCTTGGCTTTATCGCATTCGCCATTGGCTCGGAGTTCAAGCTCTCCTCGCTCAAAAAGACGGGACGTCAAGCAACCATCATCGGTTGTGCACAAGCGATTGTAACCATGCTTGTGGTTGATGCGGCGCTCATTGGCTTGCACTTTATCCTTGGCGAAGAAGTTCTTCCTTTGTCGGTTGCCATTACCCTCGGTGCAATCGCTACCGCAACTGCTCCTGCGGCAACCATGATGGTTGTTAAACAATATAAGGCAAAAGGCCCCCTGACAAGTCTGTTGCTCCCCATTGTTGCTCTGGATGACGCCGTAGGTCTTGTTTGCTTTGCGGTTTCGATGGGTGTAGCCCAAGCGCTTGAAAGCGGAGCAGAAGCGATTGGTATCGTTTCGCTCTTAATCAACCCCCTGCTCGAAGTTTTTCTCTCGTTGGTGCTTGGTGCATTAGCAGGTTGGATTCTCTCTGTTGTAGAGGACCACTTCCAATCCAACAGTAAGCGTCTTTGTATCACCTTGACTTTTGTTCTTCTGACGGTTGCTTTGGCACAGATGGAATTCCATCTTCCTCTCGGCATTGAGATTGCATTTTCGAACCTTTTGGTTTGTATGATGATGGGTACGCTTTTCTGCAACATTTGCGACAGCGCAGATGAGCTGATGGAAAAGACCGACAGATGGACAATGCCCGTGCTCATTTTGTTCTTCGTGTTCAGCGGCGCGGAACTCGATTTGAGCATTTTCGGAACGCCCATTATTATCCTGATTGGTGCAGTTTACGTACTGTTCCGCGCGCTCGGCAAATACGTTGGCGCGGCAAGTAGCGCAAAACTCTCCGGATGCAGCAAATCCATCGTCAAATATCTCGGCATCACGCTCTTCCCGCAAGCGGGTGTTGCTCTTGGAATGTCCGCTATTGCAGGCGCGCTCCTCGCAGATGGATACATCGTAAGAAATATCGTTCTCTTTGGCGTGCTCGTTTACGAGCTCGTAGGCCCGATGTTGACCAAGATCGCCTTGACCAAGGCAGGCGACATCATCCCCAAAGAAGAAGCACACGTTCATCACACCCTCGCAGAAGTTTTTGCAGACGACGCGGATGATGAGGAATAATGAATATAAAAAAAGAACATCGTTCATCAACGAACGGTGTTCTTTTTTGTTTATGTAATTTAATAAAAAACGCTTATTCGATTTCTTCAATGGATAGGATGATATTTTGACCTGTAATATCCGTAATATATTTGACTTTCAAATGCTGTCCGTTTTCGGTAATAACGCCGCCATAACAAGCGGGTCGGTTATATCCATTGTATAATTCAAAATTAGAATACGCAAAGTAAACCCCATTGATTTCAAAATGCTCCGTATCGTGTCCGCCGATCGGCATAGCGTGATATTGCTCCACGTATCCTTCCACCACAAAAACTTGATCTGCTTTTAGCGCGTCCTTCTTTTCTGAATAATCCTGAATGTGGGCAACCAATAAGCAAACAAAAAGGACAAAGCAAAAAACTCCAACGAGCCAGCCCAACCACTCAAAAAAGATATATCCTATATAACCACGTGTGCCTTTTTTATCAACCCCCGGATTTTGTTTAGGATACCATTTGAAACCAAAGAAAAAGCCTAATCCTACAAGCAACGGAATAAGCAATACAAAACAGTTTAACCAATTAAAATGAAGCTCATATAATACCGTATTCATTGTCGCTGTACCTTTTCCTCATTTGCGTTTTTCTGCTTTCATTTTACCACAAAAACAAGAAGGTGTCAAGTGCTTTGCGGCGAGAACATGAAAAGCCTCCCTCCGGGAGGGAGGTGGCGAGCGGTCGGGGACTCGCGGCCGTGCGAGCCGGAAGGAGCCTGCGCAACTAACGCATCGCGCTCGCCATAAAACGAGTGCGTTTCTTTCGTGCACGCGGGCTCCTC
>JAZSFM010000098.1:0-2620 GCA_045532215.1 Eubacteriales bacterium
TTGCAAATGGTTTACAAGATCAAGGGCGCGGACAGAACCGCCCTTGTTACCGACGCTATGCGCGGTGCAGGTATGCCCGAGGGCATCGAGACCGTTCTTGGTAAGCTCGATAACGGACTTCCTTGCCGCATAGAGCGCGGCGTGGCTTGGATGCTCGATGGACAGGCATTCGCAGGTAGCGTAGCTACCACCGACCGCCTCGTGCGCACCATGGTCGCCGCAGGCATTCCTCTCGTGGATGCCGTTAAGATGGCTTCCGAAACGCCCGCCAAGATGGCAAAGTGCTCCACCAAGGGCACCCTCGACGCCGGCAAAGATGCCGACATCGTCATCTTCGACGAGTCCATCACCATGCAACACGTTTTCGTTCGTGGTAAGCAGATAGTTTAATTGAAGAAGAATGTGGGGGAACTTTTTTCAGCGAAAAAAGTTCCCCCACACCCCTTCAAAAAAGCACTCGCAAAAAATATCTAAATAGTGTTGTTAGTTTACACACAGACGGGCGACGCGAGGGTGAACCTCGCTTTTGCTGCCGCAATTTTGTAGGGGCCACCGAGACCCTACAAAATAAGAGAGTTGTTTTGCATCAAAGCGGGAGCCCCAAGGGACTCCCCTACCGGTTGTTTTTTTATGCTGCTAAAATCTATAATTGAAACAAAAAATGATAGGTAGGGGAGGGGCTTGCTCCTCCCGAAAAACAAACGACTATCGTAAACAAAACACCCCATCGAAAAAACGATGGGGTGATTTATAGATCAATTGATTATTTTAAGCACATTGATATCAATCCAATGGAATGCCAAAAATTGAATTGCTTTTTGCAAGCTCTTCTTTTATCGCCGCTGCAAGCAATGGCCACCTGTACCATAATTCTTCGGG
Source organism: Eubacteriales bacterium (assembly GCA_045532215.1). Lineage (GTDB taxonomy): Bacteria > Bacillota > Clostridia > Oscillospirales > CAG-272 > UMGS1865. The sequence goes on from JAZSFM010000098.1 coordinate 880, forward strand.
GGCTTCTTTCCCTTTATTAATAAGGTTTTGATTGGAAAGCACCTCTTTGGTCATATACACGCACCAATCGCCTCTTTGCACCAAATTCATAAAATTAATACATACCTTGTCGTTGTAAAAATAGTAGCAATTATATGGGCCGTAAAACCAAAGCTTTCCGTTTTCATCAACCATGTTACCCAATTCAAGCTTATCAAACTTAAAATTGTGCTCGGTTAATAAAAAAGCAAAATGCTTCATTAAGTCTTTTTCTCTGTCGCAACAAATGACATTGGATTTTCGATTGAAATAATATGTATCAAATCCGTCGCTCCAAAAAACATTATTGAGAAATAGAGGTTTTGATAGTTTGAAAAATTTTTCTATTGTGAAACCGTCTTGATATTCAGCAAACCCGGGCTTGCTCTTTACTTTATCTATTGCCTCAAGCGCTCTTTCTTGTGATGAAAAAACACCGATTTCTTTCATCTCATCTTCATTATCTAATTTATATTTGTGTATAACCTTATAATAATGGAACATAAGAAAACCTCATTTCTTGATGCATTTTTACTCATCAATTTGATTATAGCACATATCCGCGAAAAAGTAAATAGAAAACTCCAATTTTAATATTGTCTGATGAAAAAACGGACCGCCGAGGACGTCGGTCCCTACAATGGCATACACAAACCTTGTAGGGACCGGCGTCCCCGACGGTCCGAAAAACGAATGGTTATCGTAAACAAAGGCGGGAGGGGAGACCCCTCCCCTACAATGTAAACAAAGAATGATTTGTAGGGGGCGACGTCCTCGACGCCCCGCCAAAAAACGATTATCGCAAACAAAACACCCCACCGAAAACCGATGGGGTATTCTTTGCTTTTGGTTGCATCATTGATAAATCAACGTTTCGGGATGCGAAAAAACAAAGGAGATGTTTTTGTCGGGGTTTATCAAAAGATTCAAAACACCGGGCTCGGCCGTTCCCATACGCGTGTCCATTACAAGCTTTCTGTAAGGTTTGAAGCCGCATTTTTCTTGCACTTTTTTTGATTGAATGTTAAAATCATAATATCCGCAAAGCAAAAAATCAAAGTGTAAGTCGTCAAACAAATACCGAATAACGGCGCGCACCGCCTCGGGCATAAGACCTTTTCCCCAATAGGATTTGCTCAAAACATAGCCGATTTCTCTTCCTATGTAGCCGTCAAACTCGGTCAAGGCGTGCTCCATGCCGTATTTTTCAATTCCCAAAGAACCAATCACCTTGTTGTCTTCTTTGAGGACGATGGCAAAGGTTTTGTCTTCCTTTATAAAAACATCCAAAATCTCTTGCGATTTTGCAATGCTTTCGTGGTGTCGCCAGCCCGCCATTTCGCCAACGCCTTCTACAGAGGCGTATTCATAAAAATCATTCAAATCTGCCGCTTCAAACGGGCGCAAAATCAAACGTTCGGTTTCAATTACCAAACCATTTATTTGAAAGGTAGCATTCATACACCAATCACCTCGCTGAATTTTTATCAAATTTTATATTGCATCTCAACAACTCTCTTAACGGGCAGGGTCTTGGCGGGTCTCGCTGCGGCTCGGTCACGCTCGGGCTCTGACACCACACCGTGGTGTCATTCACTCCCCTCGCGCCGCTTCGCTACCCACGCGCTTGCGATAGCAAAAGCAAGCCGTTGGCTTGCGCCGTCCGTCTGTGTGTAAACTAACAAATCTATTTGGTGATTTCTTGTTAGAGAGTTTTTGAGGG
>JAZSFM010000012.1:0-9764 GCA_045532215.1 Eubacteriales bacterium
CCTCTTTATCCTCGTGAACGAGGACTCCGGATCGCTTATTGCAGAGGATGATATTCTCGTCCTCGTAGACTATCTCCAGCTTCGGGGTGATAGTGGAGAGTGCCGACGAATCCTTTTCGGGCGAGTCAAAAAACTCGTCCTTGATGAACAGCTGGATCTCGTCGCCCTCGCAGAGCATATATTTAAGATCGGTGCGCGCGCGGTTGACCTTTATTTTTTTTGTGCGAATGTATTTGTACATCAACGACATCGGGAGTCCTTTGACGGCTTTGGATAAGAATTTATCCAAGCGTTGACCTGCATCGTTGCGTCCAACAGTCAAAATTTTCATTTGATACAAAATGTGGGGCTGCCTCATCAAAACTGTGACAGCCCCGACACTCCTTTTTCAGTTCTATTAGAGCGTACCGAAAATACGGTCGCCTGCGTCACCCAAACCGGGAACGATGTATGCGTGCTCATTGAGGCAATCGTCAAGAGCGGCGGCATAAATATCAACGTCGGGATGCTTGGCTTGTACGGCACGAACGCCCTCGGGAGCGGCAACCAAACACATAAAGCGAATTTGCTTGCAGCCACGTGCCTTGAGCATAGACAGAGCATCTACGGCAGAGCCACCCGTTGCCAGCATGGGGTCAACGAGAATGACGATTCTTTCATCAATATCAGGCGGCAGCTTGCAATAGTATTCCACGGGAAGATGTGTTTCGGGATCGCGATAAAGACCGATGTGTCCTACCTTTGCCACGGGAATGAGGCGTTGCAATCCGTCCACCATACCAAGTCCTGCGCGCAGAATAGGCACGATAGCCAACTTTTTACCGGAGATCATTTTTGCCTTCATTTTAGTAATGGGGGTTTCAATGGTAACATCCTCGGTGGGGAGATCACGCGTCAGTTCATAGCCCATCAACATAGCAATTTCATCAAGTAATTCACGGAAATCCTTAGAACCCGTCTTTTTGTTTCTCATAATGGAAAGCTTGTGGGTGATAAGGGGATGATTCATAACAAACAATTCACTCATTGTTCTGCCTCCTTTTGCAAGCATATTGGATTTCATCATCATTATACAACTCTTTTTCACATTTTTCAAGTCTAAAATGCAAATTCGGTGTATTTTTTTTGCGTTTTTTTATTTACTTTTTGCCAAAAGCGTGTTAAAATAATGGTAATACAAGTGTAAGGAGCCATTATGTCACATTCCGCGCGAACTGTCGGCATTTACACCCTAGGGTGTAAGGTCAATCAATATGAATCGGAAGCCATTGCCGAGGGACTCGCGTCCCGCGGCTTTACGGTCATCCCTTTTTCGCAAGTCTGCGATGCTTACATCATCAATACTTGTACCGTAACGGCAGAATCCGACCGCAAGGCACGACAGTTGATTCGCCGCGCAATCAAAGCAAATCCAAGTGCTTATATCCTTGTTACGGGATGTATGGCAGAGGTATTCTATGACAAAATTTCGAAAATAGAAGGTGTGGACTACATTTGCGGCAACGGATGCAAATTGAAAATTATCGATGCTCTTGAAAAACTGTTTGCGCAGGGTTACAAAAATCCCTCACCTGAAATTTCCCTTTCCCCTCTTGAGGCGTTTGAGGAAATGCAGATTGCGAAATTCGACCGCACACGTGCTTACATCAAAATTGAGGATGGTTGCGAGAACCATTGCACTTATTGCATCATTCCCGAAGCACGCGGAAAAGTTCGTTCCAAATCCCCCAAAGATGTGCTCGCAGAGGTACGTTCCCTGACAGATAGCGGATGCCGCGAGATTGTGCTGACGGGTATTGAGACAGCATCCTACGGTCGTGATTTTGATAATAACTACCGCTTGGCAGATCTTTTGGAAGAAGTTGATGCTATCCCCAACATCGGGCGTATTCGTTTGGGTTCCCTTGACCCCTCGCTGATGAAACCCGAGTTTGTCGCTCGCATTGCTAAACTCAAATCTTTAACACCGCATTTTCATCTTTCGATGCAAAGCGGTTCGGATAAAATCCTTGCATTGATGAAACGCAAGTACAACCGCAAAATGGCGCTTGAAGGCATGGAGCGTCTGCGCGCGGCAATTCCCGGCGTGCAGTTCACCACCGATATTATCGTAGGGTTCCCCGGTGAAACAGAAGAAGATTTTGCCCTGACAGTTGATTTTGCAAAGCAGGCAAAGTTTTTGATGATTCACGTTTTTCCCTATTCCGAGCGTCGCGGAACGGTTGCCGCAACACTCGCAGGACGTGTTCCCGAAGAAATCCGTCACCAGCGCGTACGTGAATTGAGTACCATTCAGGCAGATATTCAAAAAGAAATTTTAGATTCCTACACAAATACCGCTGTCAGCGTGCTCTTTGAAACCTACACAAATGGCACTGCGATTGGTCACACCGACACCTTTGTAGAGGTCAGTTGCCCAGCACCGCACGCTTTGCAATCACAACTTGGCACGGTTTATATCACAGGCAACGACGGCAAAACCTGCACAGGCGTACTTTGCCCCCACACAAATGATGAAACAGGAGGTTTATGATATGACATATCACTCTGTTATTCGCGATTTCAAAAATATCAATATGGCGCAAGCGGAAAATCTGCGTGCGCGCCTCTCTCTGTCTATGTCTGCCGACACATTGGCCTTTTGCGGAAACTACTACCAAACCAAACTCAAGCGCGATCCCTTTTGGGATGAACTAAAAATGTTGGATATGCTCACTGCCGCAAAAAAGCAAATCGGCGCTTCCCTGGCTTTGACAGAGTTTTTCACAAACGATGCTTTTGCTGCAAGCACCTATGCAGATTTGCTCAAAAAACACAAAGAACTCCATCCCGAGAGTAGTCATCCACTCACCCTTACCGAGGTAGCCGATGTAGCAAATGAGTATCTTGCATCTAAACAGAAAAAGAAATCGCGCTCAAACCTTCATCCTTATCTTGAAGATACGAGTGATGGAATCTTTTATCCCGATGCTTCCTGTGTGGCTACTGCCAATTCACCTTATCGTTTGCGATTGTTGAAACTTTCGAATTCTGCTGCTAAAACGGGAGACATTTTGGTATTGATTTCTCCTACCGAAAAGGATACCCCCAACGCCTTCCACCGCAAGTTCGTTACACTTTTGCAAAACAATGCTTTTTTGCAATCTATAAAGAATATCACGGCTGTTGGAATTGGCGGCATTTTGACCGAATTGTTGGATATGGCGGAGGGCGTTCATATTCATCTGCCCTCTCTCTCGCCTGATGACAAACCAATTCCCTCAACAGTTCTTTGCAATCAATTTTTGGGCTGCCAAATCTTGCGGATCGCGCCGAAACAATGGAATAAGGTCTCCGCCCTTTTGGAAAGCAACGGACTTCGTGCCATTTCGTTTGCAACCGTTATTCGAAAGCCCAAGTTTGTTTTTGCGCGCAATAAACAATCGAAATTTGAAATTGACACACACTTTTTGCGTTCCCTCAAATCTTACGAGACAGTTTGTGCAAAACCCAAAAAAGCACCTGCACGTGACTTTCTCTCAATGCTTTGGGAGCTCTTTTGTAACAAGGTGCTTACTCCTTTGACCCCTTTGACACCCAAAAACACAACACAACTTGGCGAGGTAACCCAAATCGATTCGTATGTTTGCGCGGCATCAACCGCTACGCCTGCAGGTTCACACTATAAAACTGCGCTTTGGAGCATCCTTGCCCCCACTTTGGCACTTTGTGCGTGCGGCGTTCCCTATTCCAAACAAGCGTTAACCGTCGCTTTGGGGATTCCAAAAGATCTTTCGAAGGATACAATCGTTAGCAAGTATCTGTCAACCGTTCTCGGTCTTTACCGCGCACAAACCGAGCTCGAACTTACATCCACGGTTCGTATGTTTTTGCAAAACGATAAAAGCATATTGACTCCGTCGATTTATGTTTGGGCATCGGCAAAAAACGCAAAGAAGATGCCCTGTATATTTACAGAACCCGGAAGTTTCGTTTACTTTGTGTCTCCCACTCTGGACGCAGATGGTCTGCCCGAGTTTGCCGATTTCCAAAAGACGTTGAATTCCATCACCAAGTGCGCAAACAAAGGCAAAATTCTTTCCTATCGCGTGCTTTCGGGCGAAACGATTGCCGATGGAATTCGTCAGATGAGCAGCGTCTACACCTGTGATTTAATAGATGAAACCGTCTTAAACGAAGACAAACTTCCCTTGTTCATTCTCATTGAATCTCAAAAGCGTCTCCCTTGGCGCTGTATCGCAAAAGTACTGCCTTTTGATGCTTGATTTTCACCCAAAATACCATCCGAAAAGAAATTTGTAAAAAAATTTGCCTTTCACGGCAGAAAAAGATAAAAAAATTATAAAAAAATCGAAAAAAACTCTTGCTTTTTTGAAAAAAGTATGGTATAATGTTCTTCGTTTGAAGTATGGAAACAGCTCTGCCACTACTTTTTCGGCACGAGCAAGTCTTAAGGAGGTCGCTAAAATGGCAAAATGTTGTATCTGCAGTAAGGGCGTTGTGTTCGGTCAAAACGTTTCTCACTCTCATCGCAAAACCAACAGAACTTGGAAGCCCAACATCCGCAAGGTAAAGTTGGAAGGCAGCAAAGCAATTTACGTTTGTTCTCGTTGCCTGCGCACCATGAAGAAGGCTTAATCTGAATGTGCAAATAAAGTATGGCAGACACAACGTGTCTGCCCTTTATCTTGTTAGTTAGCGTGAATGTTTCGCGAGTAAAAAGCCAAAGCGCTTCTCTTTCACGCACAAAATTCCCTAAAAATGGGAGTACCCATTTTTGTCGCAAGCGACACGGGAATTTCACCATCGTTTTGTATGCCGCACGGCGGCGGAATGGAGATTGATATGCTTGCTATCACAAGTCACAACTTTCCCTGCGAAGCCGAAGATACACTGGCAAAGTTTGGCCATCGCACGCTTCGTCTGCCACCTCACCCAAATCTACCAAAACCCGTGGCATCACACCCCGATATGCTTCTCTTTTTTGCATCTGATGCAATCTTTTGTACCAAAAGTTACTCAAAAATTGCCTCGCACGAATTGGAAATAATTTCTTTGGCTTACGGTGCGCCCATTTGCTGCATCGATGCAGAATACGGAAACGACTATCCTTGCGATGTTCTCCTCAATGCTCTACCTTTGGGGCAACACTTGTTTTGCAATACCAAAACTGTTGCCAAGGAGTTGTTGGAAATCGGGCTCTCCCCTTGTCACGTCAATCAAGGATATACCAAGTGTTCTTCTCTACCACTCGGTGCAAATGCATTGATTACCGCCGATGCTTCGATTGCAAAAAAAGCAATCGAGATGGGCATTGACGTTTTGCTAATTCAGGCAGGACACATTTCTCTTCCCGGCTATGATTATGGATTTATAGGTGGTTGTGCAAGTTTTGCACCACGTCAAAATATCGACACCGTATTTTTTTGTGGAGATGTCTCTCGGCATCCCGATTACAATCGAATATCCGTTTTTTTCCAAGCGAATGGGCTAAGTATAATCAATCTTTCCAACTTTGGTTTGTGTGACGTTGGAACAATTTTTATGATTTAAGATTTAATATAAGGAGTCAATATGGAAAAAGAAAAACTCGCTCGCATCAATGAGCTTGCCAAGAAATCCAAAGAAGTAGGACTTACCGAAGAAGAAGCCGCAGAGCAAAAAGCACTGCGTGCTGAATATATTGCTGAATTCCGCGCAAGCTTTACGGGAATTTTAGAGAATACGGTCATTCAATACCCCGATGGCTCCCGTCAAACTCTACCCGAGATGCGTGACGCAAAGAAAAACGAGAAAAAGTAATTATTATTAGGAAAGAAATTGTAACAAACCTCTTTACAAAGTAGAAGTAGCGTGCTATAATATAATTGTAAATTTATGTCCACACGCGTATATACCGAGGAAAAACTATGAAAGACACGAGCGTAATTCATACCAATAGCGCGGTAGAAACCGAGCAATGCGGTGCAGAGCTTGCCTCCCTGCTTTTGCAGGATGCGACTCTTCCCCGCTTTGTTGCGCTTTTTGGTGACCTTGGTGTTGGCAAAACCGCCTTTGTGCGTGGGTTTGCTTCGGTTGTAACTCCCGGTGCTGCGGTTCGTTCCCCTACCTTCTCTTTGGTAAACGAATATCGTGCACGGCCTCTCTCGCTTTTCCACTTTGATATGTACCGCATTGAGAGCGAGGATGATCTTCTTTCCATCGGTTTTGATGATTATTTGATGCGTGATGGCTTTTGCCTGACCGAGTGGAGCGAAAATATTCTTGATTTTATTCCCGATGAATACGTTCGCGTGAACATAGAAAAGGATGATCGTGAGAACACAGATCATCGCCGCATTACCATTTCGGTATGCAAGGAGGGTGTGCAATGAAAATTTTAGCACTTGACAGCACCGCAAAGGTTGCTTCTGTCGCCCTTTGTGAGGACGAACAACTTTTGGGTGAGTTGACACTCAACAATGGCAACACTCACAGCCAAACACTTTTGCCAATGGTCGAATTTTTACTGGATAAATTTGAATTCTGCCCCGCTGACATTGATCTGTTCGCTGTTGCGGCAGGTCCCGGTTCCTTTACCGGTGTGCGCATTGGTGCGGCAACCGTCAAAGGGTTGACATTCGGCCAAGGAAAACCTTGCGCAGGCGTTTCGACCTTAGAGGCGCTTGCCTACAACCTTTGTGACCATGACGGTCTTGTCTGTCCTGTGATGAATGCACGCCGTCAGCAAGTCTACACGGCACTTTTCCGTGTGAAGAACGGAAGTTTGGAGAGATTGATGCCCGATTCTGCGATCGCGATTACGGAACTTGACGAGCGCCTCTCTCAATATGATGAGCCCGTGCGTTTGTGCGGTGACGGATATGATGTTACCATTCCGCTTTTAACGCACAAGATCATTCCTACATCGGAGCGTTATCGTCATCAAAGTGCCTACTCCGTAGCACAGGTGGCAAGAAGAATGCACGCGTCGGGCGAGCTTTGCACCGATATTACGTTGTCCCCCATTTATCTGCGTCTTTCCCAAGCTGAGCGCGAGCGCGCCGAGCGTATGGGCGGTGTAGATACAGGAATATAGAAATGAGGCATTGAGATGAATAACAAAAAAATCACTGTTGGATGTGATCACGCGGGTTTTGGACTGAAAAAGAGCGTTATCGCTCATTTAGAAGAGCGTGGCTTTGAGGTTCTTGACGTAGGAACACACTCTACCGACAGTTGTGACTATCCCCAAATCGCACACGACCTTTGCAAAAATATTCAAAATGGAACAACAGAGCTCGGTATCCTCATTTGCGGTACGGGCATTGGTATGTCAATGGCTGCTAACAAACACCGCGGCATACGCGCGGCTGCTTGCTCCGATACCTTTAGTGCACGTCTGACACGTGTGCACAACGATGCCAACGTTCTTTGCTTTGGCGAACGTGTTGTTGGTATGGGATTGGCACTCGACTTGGTTGACGCTTTTGTGGACGCCGAGTTTGAGGGCGGTAAGCACCAAAGACGTGTGGATATGATCACACAAATCGAAGTCTCTGAATCAAACGTTTGATTCTTTTCAATACCACATATTTGATTTGAAAGGACGGAACTTCTCCATGAGTAAGTTACAACAAATTGTAGAAACTGTAAACACATATCTCCCCGGTTCTACCACCGCTGCTATCATTCTTGCAGCCGGCGACTCCAAACGTATGGGAACCATCAATAAACTTTTCTTCCCCATCAACGGTATTCCCGTATTGGCGCATACTTTGATTGCATATCAAAAATGCCCTCTCATTACCGAAATCGTTGTGGTTGCAAAGCCCTCTGACTTCAGCAAAATTCAAGAATTCAAATACAAGTATGGCATCAAAAAACTCACCCATTTGGTTCCCGGCGGCGAAACCCGTCAAGAATCCGCCGCAAACGGTATGGCAAAATTGGGTGATGACATCAAATTTGTTGCTTTTGCCGACGGTGCACGTTGCCTGACAACCCCCACGCAAATCACCAAGGTTTGCCTCAGCGCTTATAACCAACACGCTTCTTGCGCCGCACACAAGGTAACCGATACCGTAAAGCGCGCAACCGTTTTGCACAACACGACCGAAACCATTGACCGAAAAGATCTTTGGGAGATGCAAACACCTCAAGTGTTCCACACCTCTCTTTATAAGGCGGCTATGCTCAAGGCACAGGATAACAACATTCAAGTAACCGATGATGCTTCTCTGATTGAAACGCTCGGTTATCGCGTGCATTTGATTGAATGCGGTATTGGTAACATCAAGATTACAACCATTGAGGACCTTCCCTTTGCAGAAGCAGTTCTCAACTACCGCAACCGCTTCAAAAAATCGTGATGTGCAACTTTCGCATCGGTCACGGCTATGACGTTCATCGGCTTGTCCCAGATAGGGCTTTGATCTTGGGCGGCGTTACAATCCCTTATGAGAAAGGGCTATTGGGACACTCGGATGCCGATGTGCTTCTGCACGCCATCTGTGACGCACTACTTGGTGCTCTTGCTTTGGGCGACATCGGAAAACATTTTCCGGACAACAACGAACACTTCAAAGACATCGAGAGTCGTGTTCTGCTCTCAAACACAGCAAACCTGGTACGCGAAAAAGGATGGCAAATCGGCAACATCGATGCTACTGTGATAGCACAAGCACCGCGTATTTCTCCCTACATTCAAGAGATGCGAGAGAATATTGCAGTTGTGCTTGATCTTTCCCTTGATGCCATCAGCGTAAAAGCAACTACCGAAGAAGGTCTCGGCTTTACCGGTGAGGGACTTGGCATTGCGGCACACGCCGTTTGCCTCCTTTTTCGCGCGTAAAGAAAGTATTCGCCACAACGGAATATAAACACAGACTTCCTTTACTTTTTCTCTCCTATCCGTGCGCGTAATACGAATCCTATGGTAGTATTTTATGCGCCCCACCCCTATTTTGACAAAATTCTACACGCACTCTGCTTTTTGCAAGAAAGGATTGTTTATGGTATATATTGCGCCCTCTTTGTTGGCGGCTGACTTCGCCAACTTGCAATCGGAAATCAAAAAGATGACCGACGCAGGTGCCAATTACCTTCACCTGGACGTGATGGATGGTGCCTTTGTTCCCAACATCAGCTTTGGAGCACCCGTTATTGCCGCACTGCGTCCGCACAACGATCTCATTTTTGACGTGCATTTGATGATCAACGAACCCATTCGCTACATCGACGATTTTGTGAAAGCCGGTGCAGACATCATTACCGTTCACTTGGAAGCTTGCCAAGACCTTGATGCAACAATCGAGGATATCAAACGTCGCGAAATGCGTTGCGGTGTAGCAATCTCTCCTGCAACTCCCGTGGAACGTCTATTGCCTTATCTTTCCAAAATTGATATGGCTCTCATCATGACTGTGGTTCCCGGTTTTGGCGGTCAGGCACTCATTCCCGAAACACTAGAAAAGGTTCGCACGGTGCGCCGCTATGCAGAAAATATGGGACTTCACCTTGACGTCGAGGTGGATGGCGGTATAAAAACCGAAAACGTACATCTTGTTGCCGAGGCAGGTGCGAACATTATTGTTGCGGGTTCTTCAATTTTTGGAGCAAAAAAACCGCGAGAAACGATTGAAAAAATGCGAAAAATTGCAGAGGAGTATCCTTGGAATAACAAATAATACAAAAAAGGTCGCAAAAAACGACCTTTTTTTAGTGGAAATATTGACATTTCCTTCATATTATGATATAATATATGTCTATCTTACAGAAAGGAG
>JAZSFM010000128.1:0-17214 GCA_045532215.1 Eubacteriales bacterium
AGTTCGATTCTCCTCATCTCCACCAAAAAACCAAGGGGGTTGCACAGCAACCCCCTTGGTTTTTTGGTTTGGAAATTATGGTATCGACTCCTGCTAATTTGCTCGCAAATTAGCATAACGCGCTTTGTGTGTTTGAAATTTCACTGCATTTGCGGCGCGTTTGAGTTCAGATTCTCCTTATCCCCTTAAAATTTCTCCTTATCCCCTTAAAATTTCTCCCTTTCCCTATTTACATTTCTTTTTTTATATGTTATAATTGAACCATAGTAAAGTACCGAATCCAAATTTTTATTTTGAGGAACTACAATGAAACAAACAACCAGAATTTTCGCTCTCTTATTGGCACTTTGCATTCCGTTTGGGATTTTTCCACCCGCATTTGCAAATGGCGCCTCTTCTCCGACTTCTTTGGCGATTAACGAAACCTTTGATAATATGACACTCGGTCAAGAACCAGACGGCTGGGTAGTAGAACCTATCGGTCGCACAGATTCGGGGGTCAAAGTTATGACCGCACCGAACAGTACCCAAGGAGGGAACGCTATGCGTATTGAAGATAATTCAACCGAATATGCTTTCCCCTCTCGCGCCACCAAAACCTTTGGCGCCAGTGCTGATGTGGAGCTTTCTTTTGACTACTATCTCGAAAGCGTAAAAGGTGCCAATGCCTTTGCTATTTCAAGTGGCGGTATTGATACCAACCAAAAGAGAGTCAATTTAGGTATTTTTGATAATGGCGACAACACAGCAACCCTCAAATACTACCATAAGACGCAAAAGAAATGGATTGCTACCCCGAAAACAGACATTCAAAAAGAGGTTTGGTATTCTTTCAAAATCGTTAGCAAAGTCAATGCTGAAACGGCAGAAGTCTATCTCAACGGTGAGAAACTTTGCGAGGTTTGGGCAGATAAAAGCATTGCAACTGTCGATCGTATGGTCTTCCATACCAATAATAAGGCAAGCATCAACGACGTGTTCTATATCGACAACGTCAAATTGATTGGTCCTGCTACCACTACCGATTATCCCGTTGATGCGTGTGAGAGCGGTAAATTCGGTTTTTGCGCAACGCTTTCGAGCGTGACCGATCTCAAATTTGCGCTGATGTCGAATGGTGTATACGGCATTTACATTTCCGCCAATAAAAATGGCGCACTCTGCTACCGACGTGACAATCGTTGGATAGAGTTTACCGCCTCCGATGCAATTCGCCCGAATGAGGAATTGCGCATCGTGGTGGATCTTCCCGAAGGTCGCAACACCGACTATGCACGCGTATTTGTAAACGACGTTTATGTGGGAATGGCTATTTACACCAACAAATGCCCTATTGTAACCGCTCTGCGCTTTGAAACGAACGGAAACGTTATGATTGATGACATTTGGAACGGCGCTTCGAATGGCGTTACCTCAATGCCGAATCGCACAGAAAATACACCCACGATTTACGTTCCCGAAGTGATTTCCTCTACCGCACTGATTTGCCCGTTGGATTATGAACCTGCAAAAGGTGCTATGAGTGTAAGTGATAGCGACATTTATTTGGATACAAGAGTGAACAGTGTTGGTGTTGATCTTGGATCCAAACAATCCATTAACGCTCTACGTCTATACGATAGCGACAACGAAGTCCTCTCTCGTGCCAACCATTTTACGCTTTGGCAAAGCGATGACAACCAAAATTGGACCGAAATAAAAGGATTCCATTTTAATCGCATTTCCGAGGACGGAAAATGCCAAATTCTGTTTGAATTCTCGGGCATTGAAGCGCGCTACATAAAAATAAACCATCCTGAATTTAACGGCAACGGTAGCATCTATTTGAACGATATCAGCACCTGCATTCGTGCCGAGCGCCGCATTGCACGTCAATGGAAAATGGCAGGCGTACCGATGTATCTTGCAAACGATCTCTCCCCTGCCTCTACACCGATGGTTCAAATTTTCAAGGAAGAACCCGTAACAATTACAAAAGGTAACAGCGTTGGTATTTGGTTTGGTATTCACTCGGAAGTGGAAGCGATTGAATTGTTCGGCAACGGGCTTGACGGACTTGGTAAGGATGCTTTTGCACTCTATCAAAGCAACGACAACATTACCTACACAAAAATCGAGAATACCACACTCAGTAAAGGCGACGGAACCTATCGCTTAACCTTTGATAGCATCAAATGCGGTTACCTCAAGTTGTATGCGCTTTCTGATGTAAATATCTCCTTGGCAAGTCTTGCTGATGGACTCGCGGGATATTCCTCGAAAGAAGTACGCACGGGACATATCATGCAATCGACCGACAGAGGCGCTGACGGTGATTTTTACGTAATGCCCGATGGTACGCTTGTTGCATCCTACAATGGGTTTGCTTCTAAAGTTGGAACTTCCGGTGGCGGTGACGCATCCGATTCCTCCCTTGATGCCTTTACCTCAACAGACGGCGGCTACACATGGAGCGACGGCAAAAGCTTTTTGATCAAAAACGAAAACAGTCTTAACGTGCTTAACCCAACCTACATTTGGTTGGCGGGCGGCGAATTGGGTCTTATTTACATTGAAAAAGAAGCCACCGAAATTGCAAACATTTACATTCGTCGTTCTGCTGACAACGGAATCACTTGGGGCGAAGCCCAACGCATTACCGATGCTCCTCAAGGATATTCCATTCTCTCCAGCGGACATCGCGTCCTGCGTCTCTCTACCGGTCGCATTTTGTTGCCTGTCGGTTATTCTGCTACCTTGGGCGATGTTTACGGTTCTGACCGTGCGATTGGCTACGTTTGGTATTCCGACGATGAAGGACACACTTGGCATCGCTCGCCCGATGCTCTTACACTTCCCCACGCGGCACTCGAGCCCTCTGTGGCAGAACTGCAAAACGGTAATATTCTGCTTTCTTTACGTACCCGTGAAGAACGTGTGATTTATCAATCCATCTCCACGGATGGCGGCTTGACTTGGGCGCAACCGGTGAAAATCGATATTCAATCCCCAAGTGCAACCAATACGATTATGGCGCTCCCCGCAACGGGTGATATTGCTCTGTTTTGGAACAATGACTTTTCTGCAAACGGTACTGACAGACGTCCCTTGACGGTTGTTCTCTCAGCAGACGATGGTTTGACCTACCACAACATTCGCAGTTTGGTAGACTGCGACTATCCCACTCCTTGGCCAAGCGTTGCTTTTTATGGAAGAAGCGTATTTTTGATGCACGGTAACGAAACGCACGTACGTGTGTTCGATATCGCCACATTTTACCATACAACCTCGGGCAAAATAACGACCACTGACCTGCCTAAAGCTCTGACTCCTGCGGCGGTGCTTGACACAACAAGCGGTTGGCTGACGGGCCTCTGCGAAACGATGCAATACTCCCTTGACGGTGGCATTACTTGGACATTTGCTGGTGGAACACGCGTGCTCTTAGACCTTGACACAATCAACTCAATAGAAATTTGGGTAAAGGATATCGGCACTGCAACGGCGGCTCCTTCCGAAGTTCAAATTATCCCCACAGGCAAGGAAAAACCTCCTGTAGAATCTCCCGAAACTCCCGATGAAGATAAATTTCAAAATGATGATACCATCATCGAAAATGAGGAGCATATCTGTGGGAAAGTAAGTGGGTGGAAGAGATTTTGGAACAACTTCATAAACTTCTTCCGCAGACTCTTCGGTCAACCCGAACTCTGCCCCTGCGGTGAAGTAATCAAAAAGAAAAACTAAAAACAACCTCGATACGGAACAATTTACCGTATCGAGGTTGTTTTTTTGCTTGATATAACCGTTTTGCCTAATCCAGTGCTTTTTTGAAAAATGTGTTAATATCCCCGAGCATTTTATCGTTGGGGAGATTGACCGTATCGAGATCAGCATCGTCAAGGATTTTTTGGCGCTCCTCATCAGGGATATCTTTCCCGTGTTTTTGTTGCAATTCAGCAAGACGAGCATTGATGCGTGCGATCTCCTCAACGCTCTTTTCGTTATGAAAGATGCTTGTATGCCCGTCTTGTCCTTTGTCACTCATTGGATAAATGACAACGTTTGGATTGGTGATTTCATCTCTATGCGCTACGATGCCGGTAGTATCAAAGCGAACAAGCATATCGTTTGTTCCGTGTACAAGCATTACGGGAATACCCGAGCGGTTGATGCCGTCAACAGCCGTTAAGGTTGCGTATTTTCCAAAAAGGAAAAGGTTTTCAAGATACGCAAATGGGCGCAAAAGCGCCGTAGCTTTTCCCATTGTTGCTCCTGCAAAGCGCATCATCATTTGGATGGAATCTGAGTATCCCGCAATACTTGCTGAAGCTTTTACGTTGTGATCAAAATACAGACCTGCGGCAACTGCGTATCCGCCCCAGCTATGTCCCATCAGGCAAACGGGTAGTTTATTGAGCGTTTCATCATTTTCAACATAGGTCAGCGCAGCGTGCAAATCAAGTGCGGATTGGATCAGTCCTGTTGTTCCCCACCCCTCACTGGTGCAAGAGCCCGTAGCATCGTATGCAAATATGCGCCATCCGTGATCGACCATCCAAAGAATTTCTTGAATGTAGCTCTCATGGCCACTGTTGATGCCGTGGGCAAATACGAGCAGTCCTTTTGTATTTTCTTCTCCATAGATATATCCTTGCAATCGGTTCTTGCCCGAATAAAAGGAAACATTTCGACGCGGATAGGAATCCTTATAACGGTCATAAAAGTAATCGGCTACGGGATAGGTGGGATATTCTCCTCGACCAAAGCGCGCGCGCATAATCAAATGCGTAGCAACAAAAGATGCTATGGACAAAATCAAAAAAACTGAAAAAAGAACTGCTAAAAACATTTTTGCTTCTCCTATCGTTGGTTTTAACCTTATTATACCATTTTTATGGGAGAAATACAAGAATCATTTTTCTTTTTGCGGCACTCTGCCCTCGAAAAATCGCGCAAGAAGCGTGAGTGTGAAGAAAAAAAGAGAGATTCCGTCTGCTATTTTGATCATCAAGTAAGCCGAGAACGCCCACAACAACCATAAAAATAAAAAAGTACACCCCCGCAGAATTGATCCTACTTTTTGCGGTGTAGTGAAAGACAGAAGTGTACATTCGAGCATTCGCCCTCCATCGAAGGTTTGAATGGGCAAGAGATTAAGAAGGCCTAATAAAAGCGAGGCACAGGAAAAAGCGATTGCGAGTTTAGTATGCGACCAGAAAAATGAGCCGATAAGCGAGAAAGTAAGACTGGAAAGCGGCCCTGCCATACACAAGAGCCATTCTTCTCCATAAGAGAGGATGCGTCCCTTAACGTCAATGCGCGCGCCAAGAAGATCAAAGCGCATAGCACTTATCGGGATGTTCATAAATCTCGCCGCCACAAGATGTCCAACCTCGTGCAAAGCCGCCGCCAAAAGACTCATTGCGGCAATGCCGCTTTTATCGGCAAATAGCATCCAAAGCAGATAAATGATGGCAAGCGGTTGTATCAACAGGCATTTTCTTTTCATTCTTTTCTTCCCTTTTCTCTTTTTTATAACCTATGTAATCCCTCGGGGAGATATGCAAAAAGCACGGCTGACAAATTGTCTGTCGTGCTTTTGGGTTTTATAAAAATAGCTTGCGGCATTGCTTGCCCGCAAATGCTGCCTCGAGGGTTGGCATCAGCAAAGAAAAATCCGCTACCAGCGAGTGTGGCTTCTTTTCGGGATCATCCTGATGCATCGGCACAAAATACACGCACTTACGCGCGAGCATTGTGGCAATGTTTTTCAGGTTTGCGGAAAGTGCATCATTGGAAGCAAGCGCCAAAATCATTGGTCTGTCACAACGCAGATGTGCTTTTGCCGCCATGCAAACCGCCGTATCGGTAATACCGTTTGCCATTTTTGCAAGCGTATTGCCGGTGCAAGGTGCTACAATAAGAGCATCGAGCGAAATCTTTGGACCAAGCGGTTCTGCATCGGGAACGGTGTGTATAATGGGACGGCTGCAAATGTTTTCAAGTTCCTTATTTAGGTTTTGAGCTGTTCCAAAGCGTGTATCTGTACTGTAAACGGTCTCGCTGACGATGGGTTGCACCTCGTAGCCGGCCGCAATTAGGTTTTTGAGTTCTCTGAGTGACTGTGCGTGCGTGCAAAACGAGCCGCACAAAGCATATCCAAGCATAGTGGTTACCCGTTTCCTCTCTCAAATGTCAGAACGCCAAGGGGCGTCCAATAAAATCGAATGAACCGTTTGCCCGAGGATAATACCAGCGCTCTCGGGTGCGCATTTGCCGGGGAGTGCCGTTGCCCAAATTGATCGAATTTCCAATTCCTCTGCCGCCCTCATATCCACACCGCCAGGAGCGGATGCGAGGTCGATGAGCAAGCAATCTTTTGGCAGTGTTTCTAAAACGGAATGTGTGAATAATCGACTCGGGACAGTATTGAAGATCACTCGCGTTCCGTTTGCAAAATCAAGAGCTCTCTCCTTTGTAATCTGCTTTGCAAAACAGCCCAAAAGTTCGGCACGTATGCAAACGGCAGGACGACGAGCATGAACGGTGACTTCTGCCCCCAATGCTTTCAGTTTAGCCGAGAGGACTTCGCCAATGCGTCCGTAACCGACAACGGCTACTTGGGTTCCATCGAGGACTACGGGAAGCTCGCGCATCGCAATTTCAATCGCTCCCTCGGCGGTTGGGAGTGCGTTTTTGAGCTGTAGAATTTCGCTTTCAAAATAGTCTATCAAGCGAATTCCCTCGCGGTCTGCACGCAGGCGCAAGGCCTCGCCAAGGCGACCTACCAGCCACAGCTTATCGGGAGCGGCACAAAAAAGTGTTTCCATTCGCAGTCCTTCACTATCATTGAGGAAGGGTGCAGCAAGATGTGTGCCGTCAAGCGAGGTTGGGAGTGGGAGCATCAACGCGTCGACATCGGCAAGCCAAGCGTGTGCAATCTTAGAGAAAGTCGCGGCATCGTCGCCATCGCGTCTTCCCCATTCGCGCACGTCGTAACCCGACTTTGCAAGCTCACGTGCGGCAAAATCCATTCGCTTATCCCCACCCAAAACGGCAATCGCACATCTTTTCATATTCGCCCTCCCGACTTCATTCGATACATTGTTAGTATATGAAAAAAGCCCTGTTTCGACACAGAAACAAGGCCTATTTCGCAAAAAAGGTGATGGGATCTGATATGTGGACAATGTTGGGAGAATATGCGGCATTTCCCATAAGGCGCAGTAGTTTTTCCTCGGTGACATAAACCGCCTTGTGCGTATGCCACAAGTGCGGCACTGCAGTGCTTTCGGAATTGGAAAAACCGGTGTCTCCTACGATCACATATTTAGCAGTGTTCAGCATTTGGTACATTTTGTCGGCAAGCGGTGACTGCGGAACCGAGCCGTTGATGTAAGTAAAGATTACCCCATTGACATCAATGCTGAATAAAAGTGCGTCATGACGATCGTGTGGCATTGTGTGATGATCAAAAGCAAGAATTTCCAAATTGTCGATTGCAAGATCGTCCGTGCCAAATACTACACTGATACCATGGCGTTCTGCCTCTTTTTGCAGTTGATTGGCAATGGCGCGCTCTTCATCATCAATCGGATGCGGTAAATGTAAGGTTTTGACACGTATGCGTCGCGCCATCGATGCGATAAAATAAGTATCGCGATTGTGATAATGCGTCAGAACAAGATCATCAAGCTCGGTGCAACGCAAGTCGTTAGCAATTCCTACGATCTCCATGCCACCCGTTGCCGTGCCGTCGGAAAAGTCAACGGCAACGCTTTTATCTTTGTTGGTAAAAAGAAGTAGATCTCCGCCGCTTGCGTGCACAAGCGAGAACGATATTCCGCGATTTGGCAAATACGTAACCGCAAGTGAAGTCAAAACAGTGACCAATGAGAGCGCGAGCGGTAGTAAAAGCCATCTCTTAACATTTTTGAACTTTGCAACGGCAACAAAAACAAGTGAAAGCAGAACCAACAATGCCGCAACCTGCGAGAAAATATCATTCAAGGGTATGAGTATTCCCCTTATATTCGAAAACCATTCGGCAACCTTGAGCATAGCGTCCCCCACAAAAGTGGTGATGATACCTACGGGTGGAATTGCAAGCGTAATGGCGGAAAGAATGAGCAAAAGCGTTGTGGGAATGGAAAGTGCCAGAGTTACAGGAACAGAGCCAAGCGAGACTTCTCCAAAGAAGCGCGCTTGCAAATATAAAAGAGCCAAGTTTGCCGCAAAACCAACGATAACGGCGGTAACTGCGGCGGAAATCGTTTTAATCAATTTTGCAGAAAGTGTCAATTTAGCATAAAGAAACTCGTGTACACTATCAAATGCAGGCAAAAAGGTTAAAATAGATGCGGCAGCCACAAAGGAGAGCCACATACCGATATCGAGAACAGCATTGGGCGACATCAGGAGCATAAGCGCGAGAACTGCACTCACAGAGGTGAAAGGATCGTAATCGGTATTCCAATAGTAGCCGAGTGTCAACACACCCAACATCAGCACGGCACGCGCAGTTGAGGGAGACGCCCCAGTGAAGAAAAGATAGCCAAATGCAATGACAAAAACAGTGATAGAGCGAACACGTTTGGGGCACGCAAGGGCGCGCAAAAACAGCTCAAGTGCGGCAATGAGGATAGAGACGTGAAGTCCACTCAAAGCCAATAGGTGTGAAACGCCCGCGCGACGGAAGTGCAGGGATGTGTCACCCGAGAGGTGGTCTCGCGTTCCAAAGAGGAGCGCCGAGGCAAGATTGCCCGCTTCCCCATCGATGGCTTGCTCTAAATGATACGAGGCGGCAAAGTTCCAACGCGAAAGCGTTGCGCGCAGTGAGAATTGATTATTCTCAATCAGTTCGCAGTTGTGCATATCATTGCTTCGGATGCAAAGGAGAATCCCATACTTGAGGGCATTTGTTTCTTCGTTCTCCATATACTTGGTTTCAAATGGAGCCCCCATCCCCAAGAGACGGAAAGAATCGCCCACTTGCAAGCTTGTGGCATATGGGAAAATCAATCGCACATCTGCACGGCAGTTCTCTCCGTTGATTTTATGAATTTCGGCAGTGAGCACGCTTTGGTAGGGTTTGCCGACCTCGCGTTCCAAAACAATTCCCTCAACGACGCACTCTTCGCCAATGCGATTCTGCCAATTTTGATAGCGAACATGGAAGAACAGATAAGAGGACAGGAGTGAAAGCGTTACGGCGAGCAGAATCAAGCCCGCGAGAAAGATTGCACGCTTCTTTGTTTTCAAAAAGAGAAAAATGAGGACAAGAAGTGATAAAACAGAGGCAATGATGCATATGATTTGAATGGGTGCACTCATTGAGCGCGATAAAACTGCGGCTGCAGAAAAAGCGCAACAAGCAAGCGCCAACGGTCTGTTGCGAAAAATATGCACAAAAACACCTCCTTTTTGCTAAAATTATGAAAAAAATATTCGAAAATACAATTCTTTTGCCGAATAATGAAAAAAATTCTTGACAAACAGAACTTTTTAATGTATAATATACGAGATGGCGCAAAACGCCTATTTCACCCCAAAAGAAAATTTGTTGGAGGACATAAAATTATGTTTGAAACCCTGAAGAACCTGCTCGTAGAAGAGCTGCAACTCAACCCTGATGAAATCACTCTTGAGTCTGACCTCGCAAATGACCTTGGTGTCAACTCTATCGAGCTCGCTGATATGATTATGATCTGCGAAGATAAGTTCGGTGTTGAAATCAAAGACGAAGACATCTTCAAGTTTGTAAACGTTGGCGACGTTGTTAAGTTCTTGGAAGAAAACGCAACCAATCAATAATGGAATACTGCATATAATTGCGACCCGGCAATCCCGAGGTCGCTTTTATATTGCCGTCCGCTTCCTTTTCATTATACACCAAAGACGAGAAATGTCAAGATATGCTGAAAAATCTACAGAAAAAATTTGGTTTTCGGTTGCAATTTTTCTTTTTGTTTGATATAATATAGATAACTTATTAATAAGGAGGGATTTTATGAAAAAGCACCTATCAACAATCGGCTTAAATCTGCTCAAGGTTTGGGGCGCTGCTTGGGTTGGCTTTTTGATCGGATTCATCCCATTGTATATCATTCGTGCAAATAGCATTCCAAGAAATACCGAAAACGTACTTTTTGGAATCATTGGTGGTGTTGGGGCAATGATCACTCTTTTCTTCTTTTTCAAATGGGAAGGAAGAAAAAGAGAGTTCCGCGTTGCATCTCCAAAACAAATTCTTTTGTACGCTCTTGCTCCGACCATACTTTGGGCATTGATCGGCTCTATTTTTAAGCCCAATCCTTTTCTTGTATTAACAAATACTGCATCCTTTTGCATGGGAGTAAACGGAGTTGACGCCGTAGCCGATCTTACTTTCTTTCAGCCCTTCCCCTATGCCCTCTTATTTGCCGTTTTTTATTCTGCCGCTATTTTTGGCGGTTATCTGTACGGTCGTAAATTCAGCGACCTGTAACATAAACGATTATTTTGAAACATAAGGAAACCAAGCTATGAGAATGAGAAGAAAAAAGCACGGTGCAGAACGTATTGCCGCGTGCTCCGAAATTTTAATCCCTGCCCCAATCGAACCTGCGGCGCATCCACAATCATTCTTTGCAGATGAGCGTCCTGTTTGCCTTGAAATTGGCTGCGGTAAGGGAGACTTTGCCGTTGGCATGTCAGCAAAACATCAAGACCTGAACTTTATCGCAATGGAACGCGTTCCCGACGTGGCTTGCTTAGCACTTGAAAAGGCAATGACAGCAAAGGATACTCGCCCCGATAACTTGCGCTTCCTAATTGGTGACGCGCGCAACTTGACCGAGTATTTTGTGCCCCACTCCTTCGATCGCATCTATCTCAATTTCAGTGATCCGTGGCCCAAAAAGGGATATGCAAAGCGTCGCCTGACACACCGCGGATTTTTAGAACTTTACCGCTCTTTGCTTGTTGAAGGTGGACTTTTGATCCTGAAAACCGACAACGAGGGCTTATTTGATTTCAGCTTGGAAGAGTTTGAAGCGATGGGACTGACCATCGAGTGGCAAACGCGAGATTTGCACGCATCCGAGGCGGCTGCCG
The DNA here is from genome assembly GCA_045532215.1 of Eubacteriales bacterium. Taxonomy (GTDB): domain Bacteria; phylum Bacillota; class Clostridia; order Oscillospirales; family CAG-272; genus UMGS1865. The sequence goes on from JAZSFM010000128.1 coordinate 11,077, forward strand.
AGAACGTGATGACCGAATATGAGCGTCATTTTTCGGAGCTTGGACAAGTCATTTATTCGGCACGTGTCCGTTTTTGAGGTGATACAATGCTAAAAGATTTACTCAAATCCTCTCGCAGCTATCGCAGCTTTGATGAGACTGTAAAGATCACCCCCGAACAACTTGCCGATTGGGTAGACTGCGTGCGTTATGCGCCCTCCTCTATCAATTTACAAATGCTCAAGTTTTGTGCCGTAACCGATGAAACACTTTGTGCGCGTCTTCTTGACGGCACGCGTTGGGCAGGTAAAATCAAGGACATGAAATTGCCGCCCGACGGTCACGCACCTGTTGCTTATATCGTCATTTGTGCCGATAAGGATGTTGTTCCCACGGCAGAGAACTTTGATAAAGACGTTGGCATTTGCGCGCAGACAATAATGCTCGCCGCCGCTGAGGCAGGTTTTGGCGGCTGTATGCTCGGTTCTTTTGCCCCTGATGCAGTCAAGGAGATATTGGAGCTTGAAGAAAATCTTGTTCCCAAGCTTGTTTTGGCTCTCGGCAAGCCCGATGAGCGCGTGGAATTGGTTGACGAAGCCAATGACGGCGGTGTTACCTACTATCGCGAGGGTGGCATTCATTACGTTCAAAAACGAAAACTCGAAAACATTTTGATTCAAAAATAAAGGAAGGACTTTGCTATGACACAAGAACCCAGCGGCGTGCTGATCGTCAACAAGCACGCAGGCGTAACCTCTCACAACATTGTGGGCGATGTGCGCCGTCTTTATCATACACGCCGTGTGGGACACGCAGGCACGCTTGACCCAATGGCTACGGGTGTACTCGTGGTGCTCATTGGTCGCGCGGCAAAGGCATCGGAATATCTCTCACACGATGCCAAGCATTATCGCGCAACGCTCCGCCTCGGTTTAACAACCGACACCGAGGATACTACCGGCGCGGTGCTGACAACATCGGAGAACATTCCAACCAATGAAGAATTACAAGCAGTTCTTCCCCGCTTTCGCGGCAAAATCCTACAAACGCCGCCGATGTACAGTGCCCTGAAGGTGGACGGACAAAAGCTTGTTGACTTGGCTCGCCGCGGTGAAGTGATTGAGCGTTCGGCACGCGAAATTGAAATCTTTTCCCTTGAAGCGACTCCGACCGCGGACAAATGCGAATATATTCTCGACGTGCACTGTTCGGGCGGTACTTACATTCGCACACTTTGCGCCGATATTGGAGCAGCTCTTGGCTGTGGCGGTGCAATGGCATCTTTGGAACGTGGTGAAGCTTGTGGATTTTCTCTCTCCTTTGCCCACACTGTTGAAGAAATTGAAGCTATGACAGAAGCAGAACGCCTCAATTTGCTTATTCCTACTGAGCAGTTGTTTGCAAATTTGCCAGAGGTTCGCCTCTCTGCATTCTTCGAAAAGCTCTCGCGCAGCGGCTGCGAGATTTATCTAAAAAAGATTGATCTTGATTTCCCTCTTGGAACGCGCGTCTCTTTGTGCGACCAAAACGGTGCTTTTTTTGCACTGGGCGAGGTTGGCGAGTTCCGCGACGGTGTTGCAGTAAAGGCGATCAAAATGTTTGTATTATAAAAGTAATCCTTCCTCAATTTGAGGAAGGATTTTTTCATTCAACTGCAGTTTGATTTTTGTCAATATCGCATCCATTGAAATCAACTGTGGTTTGTGATATAATATAGACAATGAAAGCGCTTTCAAATTTGAATTTTCAAAGGAGATTTTTATGGCTATTGAAATGATTGGAAAACAAATTGCAGCAATGCGAAAAGAAAAAGGGATTAAGCAAGAAGAGCTTGCAACCTATGTAGGTGTGAGCACACAGGCAGTTTCAAAATGGGAAAACGGCGGCGTTCCGGATACAGATCTTCTCCCCAAAATTGCAGACTTTTTTGGTGTATCGATCGACACCTTATTTGGTCGCTCACTTACCGATTGCAACGATCTGCCATTGGCAATTATCAACAAAATACGAGAAGCAGCACCTGCAGAACGATTCAAAACCGCTCTGACCTATTGCTGGTATATTGAACAAGCGTTAATGCGCGGCAGCTATCCGCTTGAATTAGTGAAAATTGAGGATTTGGAAAAAGAAATTGCGGAAAAGGAACAAGTTCATTCCGCTATTAAAACCGACGATGGCTTTACAAGCATGGGAATTGCGAACCGTTTGCAGTATTTTTTCATTATGCCCAATCAAAAGGATACAGATGCTGCATTCTTTAATGGAATTGATTACCCCGCTTTCTTTCAGGATTTTTCTAATAAGGATGTTTTCGAAGCTTGCGTTATGCTCAACAAGCGTGACCATAACAAGGCGTTTACTCCGGCGCTTCTCGCTAAGCATTTGAATATTTCGGAAGAACGCGCAAAGGAAGTATTGACTGTGCTTAGCAAATACCGACTGATATCCTATTCTGAGGTAGAGCTTGATGATGAGGTGCAAAAGGTTTATCATTTTCGTCCCGACTCTTCTTTTATTGCACTTTTAATTTTTGCAAAAGAAGTAATCGATAAGCCGCAAGAGTATTGGTTCCATACCTCAGCAAGAAGAAAACCCTACTTTTTATAATTGATCTCTTGTTTAGATAAAAACAGACCTTCTCGTTTGAGAAGGTCTGTTTTTATATTTTATGCACCAAGATTTTCAAGCAGTGTAGTTGCGCGACGTTTGAGAAGCGTGGAATAGTAAGTAACCACAATAATCTCAAGAGCGCGGTTGAGACGCTCGCGAGCACCTTCAACGGGCTCAACGTAGTCCTCTGTAATTTTTGCAACACACTCAGAGATCTCCTCAAGCGAGCAGTCACCTGTGTGAATGATGTGCTCAAGAATACGGCAGATATAGTCGTAGAGTTGCGAGTCGGTAATGATATCATCGCTTCTATCCTCTACGCTACCGTTAATGTAATGCACCAAGAACGCGATGTGCTCCAGCTGCATGCAAGAACGCAACATATTAATGATGAGAATGTGTGCTACCTGATCCATATTGTACTTCTTGAGTCTTGCGTTTGCTACCCAGCCACGCTTGGTCCAGTTTTGCAGGGTGGAACTATCAATGCCCGAAATGTCTCGAATCTGTGTGAGCATTACGCCCTCACTAACAAAGAATACCTTTTTGAGAAATGCAAGACCGGTCAAGTTCTCCATTTCTGCCTTTTTGAGCTTTGTGCCGGGGATATATTCATCCAAGAAATGCAGTTTCATAATCTTCCTCCTTTTTCTTTCACTCATTATTTATCTCTGTATAAATTATATCACATAATCAGGAGATTGTCAATTATGAATTTTTGATTTTTTTGTGAATATTTTTTGTTTTTTATACAATCAGCGCAGAATATCACGCATAATGCCCTCGCAATCAATCCCAAAGCTCTTCCAAATGGGTTCATTTTCGGTTTGAATGGCAAAATGGTCGTCAAGTGCCTTGACAGTGACGGTCTTGTTTTGCATTACGTCATAATCTGCAAGAGCCGCAGAAAGCGTCATACCCATACCGCCCGTACGGATTTCTTCTTCCAAGAAAAGAACGTGGCAGGGATTGGTGGGCAAAAGCTGTGCGACTTCGGCGGCAATTTTGTCATAAGGTTTGATTTGTTCAAGAAGAAGAATTCCAACGTGTTTGCCCTGCTTTTTCAATGCTGCTTTTGCTTTGATGGCTTCAACTGTAATGCGCCCGTGCGTAATGATAACGGCATTGAGGTTTTGTGCCTCGTCTGTGGTGTAGTCGGTGCGCACGCGTCCCGAAACTATAGCAGAGGGTGAATAGAAAATCTCTTTCATAGTTGCATCCTCGTATCCATTGGGATAACGAATAGCTGCGGGTATGCCCAACTCTATAGCTTCATCCATTACCGAGTGCAGTGCCTCGTTTGTAATGGGGGTATAAATGCTGATGTTGGGAATTTGCGAAAGAAATGCCACATCGAAAATACCGTGGTGCGTGGGGCCGTCGGCAGAATTGAGCCCTGCGCGGTCGATACAGAATACAACAGGCAGATTTTGCAGTGCGACATCGTGGATAATATTATCATAAGCGCGCTGCAGGAAGCTCGAATAAATAGCCACCACAGGTCGATAACCGTTTGCAGCAAGGCCTGCGGCAAACGTGACGGCGTGGGGCTCGGCAATGCCAACGTCAAAAAAGCGCTCGGAATGTGCCGATTGGAAGGATGAAAGTCCCGTGCCCGAGGTCATTGCGGCAGTAATGGCGCAAATGCGCTCGTCATTTTGGGCTAGTTCGGTCAAGTATGTGCCCATCTCCTCGGAAAAATTGTGTCCTTCGGGGTGCGTTGTTCCGGCAGGATGCAGGGCGTGGTAACGGTCGGGGTGCTCCTCGGCAGGAGTGAAGCCCTTCCCTTTTTTTGTATGCAAATGAATGAGACAGCTCTGTCCGCTCGATTTGGCTTCTGTGAGCAGTTGTTCCACTGCTTGCTCATCGTTGCCGTCAACGGGGCCAAGATAATAAAGCCCGAGGTTTTCAAAGGAGTTACTTCCATAAAGCATATCCTTGATACCCATCTTAGCGCGGAGCAATCCTCGGAAGATGGGTTTGCCGACAAGCGGAATTTTTTGCAGGAAGTTTGCCGTGGCGCGCTTGGTGCGGAAGTATCCCTTTGCCGAGCGTAGTTTAGAGAGTGAGAGTGCTAAACGCCCAATGTTTTTGGAGATGGACATCTCATTTTCGTTCAGGATAATCACAAGGCGCAAATCCTTACGGCAGTTGTTGAGTGCCTCGTGAATCATGCCGCCCGTAAAGGCACCGTCGCCAAATACACAAACGGTCCAATTCTCCGAACCGCTCAAACGGTCTGCTTCGGCAAAGCCGAGGGCGGCAGAAAGAGAGGTGGAGCTATGCCCTGTTCCAAAGACGTCGTGCTCGCTCTCACTCCGTTTCGGGAAGCCACTGATGCCGCCGCCGTGGCGAAGCGTATCAAACACCTCGCGGCGTCCCGTAATAAGCTTGTGTGTGTAGCATTGATGACCGACATCGAAGATAATATGGTCGCGGGGCGAAGAAAAGACACGATGAATGGCAAGTGTCATCTCAACCGCTCCAAGGTTGGATGCGAGGTGTCCGCCGTTTTCCTCTACGCGCTCGATGATGCACGCGCGGATTTCGTCAGCTAACGCGGATAACTCCTCGGCTGGCATATTTTTCAAATCTTGGGGCTCATTGATGCGCTCAAGATGCGGATAATGAGCGTTTTGTTTGTTCTCGTTTGCCATTTTCGTCTCCTTTCTGCCCTTATTGGCGAATTTTTGTGACATACCATAATAGTATACCACGAAAAAGAAAAAATGTCAAGATTTTTGAAGATTGGAAAATGATTTTATTATCTTTTACTCATACGAAAAGCGAGCAACCAAGGTTGCTCGCTTTGTGCTTTGTTAACTTAAGGACGAGAATCGTGCATTTCACGAATGCGATGCAGATCGTTATCGCCTATAATATGCTGTTTGTATGCTTCACGCAACGTATAGAACTCGCCGTTATACAGAACAACAATGCGGTTGCTGTCGGTATATTTAATTCTTCCGTTATACGCTTCATCAGCCCATTCATATTCTTGGTATGTTGTTTTATCATCAACGATCATACCGACAAGAGCGCCGCTTGCAAATTGACCATAGTACGTAGAAACCGTTGCTTTTCTGCCATCGTTGTACTTGGCTTCATGCGCCGCAATCAATTGATCAACACCGCTCGTATCTACCCAATCATAAAAAGTTTTGCCGTCTTTTAAGGTACACAGTATTCCGGAATAAGAGAAGGTTGTGGCACTTAAAATTTCGAGATTGCCCATCCACTTGGTTTGAATGAAAGCATCGGTCGTTACATCGGGAAGATCAGCGTTTAGGTCAATGGTGAAATCCATTTCCTCTAACGCAATTTTACCAACGGCATCATACAAAACCGGGGTGTTTGGAATATCAAAGTATACTATGCCATCAGCAACATTGATGGAATATAATTGATAAAAAACAGATGCATTTTCATACTCGTCAAGTAGAGGAATGTTTTCAAGCTTCATTCCCTCATATACATTTAGAGAGGAAGACGGACTTTGTGTATATATTTCACAACCAGTTTGTCTGATGTAATAGACGGTACCGTCGG
>JAZSFM010000100.1:0-4926 GCA_045532215.1 Eubacteriales bacterium
AAAAAGTTCCCCCACACCCCTTCAAAAACTCTCTAACAAAAATTATAAAAGAGAACTTTTTACAAACGGATAGACAGTCAACGCGAGCGCAACGCTCGCTTTTGCTATCGCGAGCTCCTAGGGGCCACCGAGACCCTAGTCGCTAAGAGAGTTGATTTGAAACAAAATGCAATAAAGGGATAGCAGTGCGCTATCCCTTCGTTTGTTATTTTGTTAGAGTGTTTTTTGGAAAGGGTGCGGGAAAACCTTTTTTTCAAAAAAAGGTTTTCCCGCAACATTTATAAAACTCACTCTCTATTAGCGGCTTTTTTCCAACACTTGTGGCACATGGCGATGTAGGAGTCGTTACCGCCGATGAGGATTTGGCTACCGGTGGTGACGACGTTTCCGCTTTCGTCGATACGGGCGTTGACGGTTGCTTTGCTACCGCAGGAGCAGATGGTCTTAATTTCGGTAATGGAGTCGGCGACCTCAAAGAGGCGACGGCTACCGGGGAAGAGATGCGTTAAAAAGTCGGTGCGCAGACCAAAGCACATAACGGGAATGTCATAGATGTCAACGATTGTACGCAGTTGATCGATCTGTTCGGGTGTGAAGAATTGGCACTCGTCGGTGATGATGACATCAGCGTTGCGATGGCTTTCCTCAAAGAGCGCGAGGATATCGGTGTCGGGTGTCATCACATCAGCGGTGGCTTCAAGACCAATGCGAGAACGAATGATATTTGCACCGTCGCGATCATCGATAGAGGGCTTGATGAGCCAAACCTTCATATCGCGTTCTTGATAATTGAATCGGGTAATGAGCGCGTTTGCGGTCTTGGAAGAGCCCATTGCGCCGTATTTGAAATATAATTTAGCCATAACGTATCTCCAAAATCATTAAAATTTGCAAATTAGTTGTTCGAGTGCCGTGTAACCCTGCGGCGAGAGCTTGAGTGCTCGATCGGCTTCAAGACAGGCATCAAGCGCGTTTTTGAGACGCTTTTCCGAAATCTGACGCAGACTCTTTTGATAAAGCCCTACGCGGTATTCGTGCCAAGCGGGCTTGAAAGTGGCGCAAATCTCACTGATGGACGCGCCCTCGGCGGTCATTGCGCGAATGACTGCCATATCACAAATGGTGCCTGCCATCTCTGCCAAAATGCGAATGGGGTCGGCACGGCGGAAGCGGTAATCGGCAAGGATTGCGAGCGCTTCTTCCGAGCGACCTGCCATGATGGCGTTTGTGAACGCGTAGGTGTCATATTCGTTCACGGGGGTGCAAACGAGGCGCATCGATTCCTCGTCGGCAACGGTTTTTTCGTGGTAACGAAGATAAAAGCTGAGCTTGTCTATTTCGTTTGCGAGGATATACATACTGTGCCCACAGTATTCGGGAATGAGCGAGCAAAGGGCTGGCGATGCCTCGATGCCGTTGTGCAAAAAGTGCTTTTGCACCCACGCGGCAAGCTTTGCGGTAGAGCAGCGGTCAAACTGAACAGGTGTCAGATACTCTCCAAGACGTTTGAGAAGGGTTGACGGAGCTTTGGGGAGTCTGCCCACATTGAGGTGGTCAGCGGCAACGCTGACGATGAGCATATTGTAGTCATAATCTTGCAGGGCAGAGAGAGCATCGCAAAGGTCATCGACCTCATTCGGTTTCATAGAATTGAAATTCAAACCCGATAGAATGACTAACTTTTTGTCTGCCATCATTGGCAGGGGCATCAGCGCATCAATCAGTTTTTGCGCATCAAAATCCATCGCATCAAGGTGAATTTCATTAAAAAAGGCAAAGGTGGGGTCGGGGCAAATCAGCTCACGCGCTTGTTTGACGGCAAAGGATTTGAGATAATCCTCGTCGCCAAAAAAGAGATAGCCCGCACGGGGATTTTCCTTGAGCTCTTTGCGAAAATCCGCTTCTTTGATTAGATCCATATCTTCGACTCCTTTCTTTGCAAGTGCTATTGCTATTATACCATCTTTTGTGCCGCCCGTCAAGAGAGAAAATCGGCTTTGTCGCGACGAAGCAAAAAGATTTTCGTATTTTGTCGTTTATCATATCCCAACAGGACAAAAATGTCAAAAAATCGTCCGATTACGCTATTGCAAAATGGGGGGCTTTGTGCTATAATATGTTGATTTTGCAAATCCTTACCCAAAGGAGAAACGACTATGAAACAGAATGTCAATCATAAAAAAATATGGCTTGAATGGGTCCCGATGGGCGTTTGTGCCGTTGCCATTCTCACGTGTGCTTTTGTCTTTGAGCAAAAGTGGTACAAGGTTCTGCCAACATTGAATACACTCGTCATTTTATTGCTCAGTGCGCGTGTTGACCGCCGCTCATTTCTTTTGGGTGGACTCAACGCGGCATTCTACGGCATCGGTTATTTTACCGAAGGACTCTATTTTTCGGTGATCAACTGCTTGCTCGTTTCCATGCCTTTGCAGCTGTTTTCCTTTTTTCATTGGAAAAAGCACGCCGACGGCAACTCGACCAAGCTTCGCACGCTTGGATGGAAAGGGGAGATTTTGGTTATTTCCTCAACGGTGATCGGTTGCTTGCTTTGCCATTGGTTCCTTTTGCCCTTTTTTACAGGGGAAAAGCAGGCAGCGCTGGATATCTTTCTATTCGTTATTGGCCTCATTATCACGGTTCTGAGTATGCTGCGCTATGTCGAAGCACCTTACTACAACCTAATCTCCGCCGTTGCCAATTTGGTGATGTGGACGCTTATTTGCGCAGGGAACATTGCAGACCTCAATTATCTTATTATGGCGGCGTATAGTCTCTTCCGTGTGTCGCAATCGGTGGTCACTTGGACAAAGCAGTACCAAAAGAGCAAGCAAGAATCCGCCACAGAGGGTGTTGAGAATGTCGCTCGCGCGCGTATAAAATAAAAAAGTGGAAAATATTTTGAATTATTTTCAAAAAACCCTTGACAAAAAGGAAAGAATCGGTTATAATATGTCGTGTCATTGTGTAAAAAGCGTATTCCAGGCTTGAAAGTGTGAAACGCTTCCGATTAATTCAAAGGAGGTGCAAACGATGCTTAGAACTTACCAACCGAAAAAGCGTCAGAGAAAGAAGGAGCACGGCTTCAGAAAGAGAATGAAGACTGCTGATGGCAGAAACGTACCCAAGAGAAGACGCGCTAAGGGCAGAAAGAGACTGACCCACTAATTGTTTGCCTAAAAGGGCAACAGTTCCAACATAAAACACCGACTGCTGTGAAGCGTGCCTTGCGCGTTCGCGCTGTCGGCGTGTTTGTTTGTTAGCGATCATTCGCGTTTTTGATTTTTCAATTTTTTTCAATGACGGAAGCAAAACTTAAGCCAGAGGAAAGAGCCAATGAAGTACACAACCATTAAGGAACATCATCTATATAACAAGACCTTCACACGGGGCGCACGTTTCTCGGGACAGTATGTTTCGGTGTTCGTTCTGCGCGACTACGCAGCAAAGCGACTCAAGAAAGAAAATCCCGAAAAAAAGGCGTACAACCGTTTTGGTGTTAGTGTTACCAAACGTGTGGGTGGGGCAGTGCAGCGTAGCCGAGCAAAACGCATTTTGCGTGCCGGTTACCGTGCGGTCGAGCCCGAACTCAAAACAGGATATCTCGTGGTCATCACTCCCAAAGAGGGAATCCTCGATATCAAATCTACTGACGTAGAGAAAGATTTGCGTCGCGGCTTTGCCAAACTCGATATGTTCCAAGAAAACCGAGCGCCATGAAGCACTTGTGTATATGGCTCGTTCGTCTTTACCAAAAGTATCTCTCGCCCCTCAAGGGCAGACCTACCTGCCGTTTTACTCCAACCTGCTCGGCTTATGCCATTCAAGCATTTCAAAAGCGCGGATTTTTTGTGGGAATGTTGCTCACGGCTATGCGAATTTTTCGCTGCCAACCATTCTGCGCACCGGGATATGATCCCGTGCCCGAGAAAGGATTGCGTAACCGCAGATACGAGGTCGCTCCTATGACGAAGTATTTTTATCCGGAAGAATATGGCTTGGAAAGAGACGAAAACGAGGAACAATGATTTCGCAGCACCGTGCGAAAAATCAGAACAGACGGTGCACATCCCAAAAACAAGAAGGGAGTTTTTCACCAAACGGTGAAAGAAATCAAACATGAAAACAAGAAAATTTACAGGACGTATCGCCGCACTTACGCTGGCGATCTTACTGCTTCTGACAACCCTTGTCGGTTGTGCAGGAAAAAAGGTAACCCCCACGTTGCCAATGGACGAGGGCGTTTTTATTGTCAACGATGACGTTATGGGTTCTCACGCAATGGGAATTGCTGATTTGAGAAATATTGCAACCCTTATTCGTGATGCATATTCTGTTGGTTACGATGGTCGTGAGGCACTCGTAGCAGCTACCCGTGGCTTTGATATGACAAAAGATTTGTCGGCAGTTACAGATTTTTCCGATCAAGGATTCTTGAACGTTGAAGCGGTTAAGAACATTGTTGTTAAAGCCAATACGGTATTGGCAGAAGCCGGAAAAGAAGGACTGACTAACGACCAAGTTGAGCAAATCTTTGCAAAATGGGCTGAAACCGATGAAAACAAGGATGTGATTGATGCAAAGCGTAAGGCAGACGTTAACCTTATTCTTAGCGCCTTCACTCAAAAACTCGAAATCCAAAAGGGTAACTTTTTGAATGGCGTGCTGGTTGTTATCGGTAAAATTTTGAACTGGATCACCACCTATCTCGGCTTCGGTTCTTATGTTGTCGGTATCTGTTTGTTTGCAATTATTATTGAGCTTTTGATGTTGCCTTTCTCCATCAAGCAACAAAAGAACTCCATTAAGCAAGCAAAGCTCCGTCCCAAGGAAATGGCGATTAAGAACAAGTACAAGGGACGCAACGACCAACCCACCATGCAAAAAATGCAATCGGAGATTCAAGACCTCTATCAGCGCGAAAAC
>JAZSFM010000033.1:0-72739 GCA_045532215.1 Eubacteriales bacterium
AAACACCCCGCGCCCATCGAAAGTTCGATGGGCGCGGGGCTTATTTGTTTATGCGTTATACGCTTTGATTAATAGTGATAGAACTCGAAAATAACCGAGAGACCGCCTTGGGTCAGGGTGATGGAATTAGCTGTTGTAAAGGCAGCAATATATGCTTGATGGCTTGCATCGGTTCCGAGTTGCTTACCAGTGAGATCGTACAGGTTTGTACCATCGGAATACAATGTGTAAGCATTACCTGCTGCATCGTAAACGGTCAGGAAAGGAGGCATTAAGCCGCTTGCCAGTGCCTGTTCGGTAATACCCTTGATGTATGCCCATTGAACGTTCTCTGCAGTTTGGAAACGGTTCATACCGCTGCCATTAACAAGAATGGAACCTTGTGCATCGATGCGAGTAATAATATCTGTAGCATCGGTGCCCTTTGCCATAAGAGCTGCTTCAATATTCATATAGCCGTTGGCATCTACAAAGTTGCCAAGACCTGCTTGATGGAGACTTGCACCAAGGAGCTTGATGGAGTCAACAATAGCGTTTGCACTAACAGCAGTAAACCAAATTTCTCTGCCGCTCAGTTTTGTTTCCATCTCACCACCGGTTACGTTAACGGTAGGATGGTTGTTCTCTTCCCAAACGCTCTGTGCAATAACAGCAGGACCGCCACAACCGTTGACATAGGAGTCAATCAGGTTAAAGGTAGAATCGCCCCATACAAATGCAGCATTTTGGTAAGAGTCGTAGCACTTGGAGTTGGTTACTGTCAAAGTAGTAGTCAACTCGGTGAAATACGTAATGAAGTAAGAGTTACCAATTACGTTATCCATAGTTGTGTTGGTATAAATGGAAGATTTGAAGAAAATCAGACCGCCTGCAGATGCAAGGTTTTCGGTTTCGTCTACAAGGGTGTCTCTTGCGGAGTTACCGATGAGGGCCATGTTGTTGAGAGTGATGTTTGCTACTCTTTCTTCGGTAGAGTGGAAACGGAACAAAGCTGCGTTAGAGAAATCCGAACCATAATCCTTGCCTGCATCTTCGCCAAAGACAGCGGGGGAAGGAATGAGCGGGAATCCCTTGGTATCCAGGGTAAAGAAGTTACCTTCAATTGCGAAATCCTCAGTGCTGTGGCGCTCATAGATCATAGTACCATCGATCAAATACTTGGCGCCTTTAGGAATTGTAACAGCAGGAGCAAGGGTTCCATCCTCGTTGGTCTTGTAGTAAACAACGTCGGAGGTTGTTGTGTAGAAGAAGCTTGCGGGAACATCTTCTGCGCTCAGGTGAATATCATTGTGCAGAACGATACCTGAAACGGTAACATCGGTGAGACCGTGTCCTGCCTTGAAATCTGCCCAAGCTTCGTTGTAGTTGTCAATAACAGCCAGCTGCCACGCTTCGTAAACATTGTATGCATTGATAACCTTTGCTTCGAGAACGATAGGCGGGAAATCTTCTTCATAAACGATATAATAGGTTTCGGAAGGAACTACGGAGATCTTAACTTCCTTTTCTGCTGCATCAGCAGTAAATTGATAAAGGCCCTTATAGGTGTTAACAGTAGCCATCAAAACATCGCCATCGTAGTATTCTACAACGTTGTTGCCCTTTGCATTTGCGGTGAGTTCAACGTAAGCGCCGTCCTTCTTAACGGAAATGACAACATCAGCGTAGAATTCCTTTGTGATGAACTCATCGTCGGTGTTGAAATTCAGAATTTCAACGGTAGGATTGAACTTGAACTCGTTTTGGTTACCGATAATGTATGTTTGGCCACCAATCGCGAACTGACCGGAAAAACCCTCTTGTCCATAACTCAAAGTGCCGGCAGTTTTGTTAACATCATTGAAATGAACCAGTGTGCCAGGGGTATCAAAACCGATAACTTCAAGTTCAATTTCATCGGGCTCGGGAGTAGTCTCTTCAGGAGTGGTCTGCTCGGGAGTGGTTTGCTCGGGAGTGGTTTGCTCAGGAGTCGTTTGCTCAGGAGTGGTGTGCTCAGGAGTGGTTTGCTCAGGAGTGGTGGTGTGATTGGGATCGGAAGTGGTCTCTTCGGGAGTCGTTACCTCAGGAGTAGTTTGTTCGGGGGTGGTTTGTTCAGGCGTGGTTGCATCTGCAGAACCTGCAACAACCGTAATATCGAACTCTGCTTCCTGCTTAACGTTGAGGTTAGGATCCATAAAAGAAACAGTAACTTTCTTTACACCTACCGTTGCGGTAATATCGGCGGTGTCAGAAAAAGTCAATTCTGCATAAACATAAGTTTTGTTTAGGGTTTCGTCATTATACTTTGCGGTTGCTTTGATACCGGAAAAGTCGACTTTTTCCCCTACGTAGTACTCGGTTTTTACCGAAGTGGGGTCAACGATAAAGGACTCGAGTTTGAGTGAACCTGCACCTTGGAACAGATTGCAGGAAGCAAACGGAAGCATCATTGCCAAAGTCAGCAAAATAGCCAAAAGTCTGGTTGAATTCTTAATTGTCATTTGAAATTCCTCCTTAAAATGGTGTTTTGGGAGTCTGCCTCCCATAATGAAAATTGGGATTTTTCGATGGAAAATCAGTTTTTGATTACGTCACCTCTATTTCCTTCATTAGTATTTTGGTGTTTGTTCTAATATGTTAATACCCTTTGTTTACTAATAAATTTTGTTGCATTTGTACATAAAGCCGTTGGCAAATTACGACAAACGTCTGTGTTGTTTCATCAAATATTCAAATAAAATCTTGCTTTTTATCTGCTTTTAATCACTATTGTTGTTTTTATGTTGTAACCATCGGTCGATTCAATCGTCACCGTAAGACTTCTGTTGTTTCTCAAGAACACAAAGGTTTGTGTTGCTTCATCAAAGTGAACATAATTTTTTTCTTCAAACACAAACTTTACTTGCGAACTGTCTGCCGTGTGCGGCAAAACCTCATAATCGATGCGAACAACGTTAGGATTACTTGCAAGACTTTCGGGATCTTTGGTGTACTTTCCGTTTATAAACTCAAATCGGTATTCGGGAAGCCCCTCTTCGTTGATTTTGTCTACCCCATAGATTTTTGGGGTCTCATTCATAACGGTGATACCATTGCATTTGATTTCCTGAACATACTCTACGCCGTCAAACTCTTTGATTGCGAGACCGAAAAAGTTAACAACGGCAATGGACGCGATATAAACGACAAGGATGACGATAACTATTGTTTTTTTCATTATTGTTTCTCCTTGTAAAATGCTTTAATTTTAGAAAGATAGGTAAACACCTTAAATGCGGCAATCACAACCGCTACAATAGCGAGCTTTAACCACACTCCCACATCATTTCTTGAAGAAAGGAAGAGTGAGATGGCAAACACTGCAGCCGACATGACGATAGCACTTACGCCGGAGCTCGTTTCGTTGGGGTTGTTGGTTTGCTCGTTAAAGGTTGCATATTGCTTATACTGCGGATTCATGATATCGCTCTCGGCACTGGAGAACAGATGCGTAAGATAGATGCCATAAATCATAATGCCCATCATAATGGCATCGTTTTGAGGAATTTTCGCTTCAATTGCGAAAATATTGATAGTGAAAGCCAATCCTGCAAGTGCTATGATCATCGGGAATAGCAATTTGGAGAACAACAGCGTTGCATACGGTGTGGGCTGCACCTTGTTGAGGTAGGAGCTGGAACCATCGCGGCTATAAACCGATGCTATATCGATATTTGTCATCAACATGATGAGCAACATAATAACAATGTTGAAGCAAATGGTCATCTGTGTTCCAATAAAACGCGTATTCATTGCCGAATAAATCTTGTTCAGCAAATAAATTGCCATTGGCATAACAACCACCAATACACCGCCCAATTTAATAAACGAATTGGAGCGAACACCGATGATAAACTCTTTTTTGATTGCCGATAGGAACGGTATCGTTTTGCGATTGGCACGTGCCAAAATTTCATCCTTCTTTTTGAACTCAAAAGGAGTGGATGCCATACGGTAAAAGAGCGGCTTAGAGCACAGGAAGCAAAGCAGAAGCAATGCACATCCAATTCCTACCAAGATCAAAAACGTTCCGATTGTACCGGCATGGAACAAAAGCCCTTCAAAGCCAACAACCTTACCAACAATCATTTCGGTAACTATGCGCAGAGGCACAAGAACAGAAACAATATTTGCCACAATAGGGCTTGCCTCTGATTGAGGAGCGTTCAATTTGTCCGGAACGTCAATAAAGCCGAGGAATTTTTGCATTTCGGTTCTAATATGATACCAGCTTTCCTCAAAGTTAATATCCGCAGGGATGAGGCCAATCAGCCACCACGCAAAAAGAATGATGC
Source organism: Eubacteriales bacterium (assembly GCA_045532215.1). Lineage (GTDB taxonomy): Bacteria > Bacillota > Clostridia > Oscillospirales > CAG-272 > UMGS1865. The sequence continues at coordinate 4,314 of JAZSFM010000033.1, forward strand.
CTGTTCCCAACGCGATATACAAAATATACTGAAATACCTTGAAACGATTGAGGAAGATATAGCCAAACATCACGGGGATAGAAAGCAATGCGGCAAATAAAACAGGAATGCTTGATATCAGTACAAAAGTCAAAATTAACCAGGGGTAATAAAGCAATCCTTGGGGATTATGCAAACCATACTCTCTTACAACCAAGCCGTATGCGATGAACATGGGAATGGTAAACATAAAACTCTTTCTAAACTCGTAAATATAGTAGGTCACAAGTTTAGAGAAGAACACGAGAGAAGGCGTTGCAGGAAACGTAAGAAGAACGGTGTTATCTTTTGAAAAATAGAGAGACCTCATCAGCCCTATCGTATCGGTTACGAGCGAGAGCAGTAGCATCACGCCAAACACTATCGAAATGGCCGAAGCGGGGATGTCTTGTGCAGTCGAAAACAACTTAAACATCTTCGCAAAGGAGAATATAACTGCGATAATGGCGGTGATAGCCGCAAACTCAATAAAGAGCCAAGTCAATTTGAATATCAGCTTTCTCTTGGAGCGCATATAGCTCATATCCATTTTTTCTTTGAGCTGCATCTTGACCAACGTAACGAGTGCTCGCCATTTTTCAAGGAAGGATTCAACAAATCCGCCCTTTTTCAGCTTTGCTTTCGTCATACGGGTTCTCCTTTCGGCAAGGCGTGCCCTGCTGCCTCCTTTACGGAAACGGGAGATTGGGTGTTGCCATCGATCATGCCCATATAGAACGCCTCAAGCGGAACACCGCTTTCCTTGATTTCGGCAACAGTCTTGGTGCAAAGGATTTGTCCCTTGCGGATAATTGCAATGCGATCGCAAATGTTTTCTACAACGTCGATGATATGGCTGGAGAAGAATACGATATTGCCGCGAGATGCGTGCTCTTTCATGCATTCCTTAACTTGGAAGATAGATTCGGGGTCAAGACCTGTCAAGGGCTCGTCCAAAATCCAAATCTTGGGATTGTGAACCAATGCCGACATAATCGTGATTTTTTGTTTCATGCCGTGCGAGTAGGTCTTCATCGGGTTATCGATAGCCGTTTCCAAACGGAATCTCTTTACGTATTCGGCAATGCGCTCGTCGCGATCTTTGCGAGATACGTTATAAAGGTCGGCAATGTAGTTGATATATTCTCTACCTGTCAAGTTTTCGTAGAGTGCGTAGTGGTCCGGCACAAAGCCAATCTGCATCTTTGCCTCAACCGACTGTTTTTCTGCATCGTAACCCGAAATTTCAATTTGTCCCGAGGTGATGGTCTGAATACCAACAATCGACTTGATAATGGTAGATTTACCTGCACCGTTGGGACCGAGGAAGCCAAAGATCTGGCCACCGTCAATTTCAAGGTTTGCCTTGTAAACCGCATAAACGTCGCTGGTGGAATATCGTTTTGAAAAATCACGAAGGATCAACTTGCCTTCGTTTTGGGGATTCATAGGTTCCTGCATACTGCGTCCTGCAAGTTGTGCTTCAAGTGCAAGTCTATCTGCCTTGATCTTGCGGTTCCTTTCTGTAATAATTGCGTAGGTATCGGTAATTTCAAACGCCTGCTCATAGAGAAACCACATAGCAAACGAAAGCACTATGTAGACTACAAAGTAGAGCGATTGATATACGGGATATATCAAAAGATTCAGATCTGCGAGTTTGAACTCAAATGTAATTTTGCGCAAATTCTCCGCCCAAGAGCCGAGCTTTTCGGCAATAAAATCGGAGTTGATGAAGAAGAAGTCAACCGAAAATCCTTTTGCAGTGAGCCAAGCGTTCATAAAAAGAACGAGCAAGTAGTATCCAAAGAATGCTACCAACGAGTAGATGAACTGCTTCATCTTGGGACGGTTGAAAATTCTCAAGCTCATCAAAAGCACGGGCAACATCATTGCCATATAGTGGTTACACCAAAATTGCAAAGACCCTGACGAAAGCCATCCGATGTCATCACCGATATTCGGCATGATCATTGCAAAGAATGCGCCAAGCACGTTGATGAAGATGGTAAAGTAGTAGAGCTTTTCCATTTTGAAAATCAACACCAAGGGAATGATGAACATTGCCGTGTTACAAAGGTGCAACGGCCATTGTTCCAAGCTGATAAAAACAGAAAAATCGTAATTGTAGCAGAAGGAAATCATTGTTGCCATACTGATGTAGAGGAGTGCGAATCTTCTTTGCTCGTACTCGCATTTGGCAAACAAAAAATGCACCGCCAATGCAAATATAACCGATCCATAAAGCACAAGTCTGTGAGCCAATGTGAAATCGTTTATGATAATTGCGTCATTTCCCTTGCCGAAAATGGCTTGCGGTACCCAATGAGGCAATGCCATAAGCATCATACCCGCAAAAATCGCCAACGTTTTTAACAACTTTACAAACTTGAAAGCAGGGCGTCTCTGCCTTGTAATTTGATACAGAGCCAAAGCCAGTCCCACACCAAGCTCAATGGCAAAGATGAGGAGTCGGTAATGGAAGCCGTCTGCCAAGTCTCCGTCCTGCGCGCGGTTGAGGATAGGCAGTGCTGCAATAGAACCCGCGTAAACCGCAAATGCTGCATAGCGTGCGATAGGTGCTACAAGTGGGATATGTTTTTCAAAAAACGGGTAAAGGATTGCCGCAAGCTGCACGGTGTAAATCAGCCAAAACAATGCAGCCGACAAAACGACCATTCCCCCACCCTGCGGGCCGAACGGAGAATAAACGTTGAGACCGATGGTGGATTGAATGAGCGGCTTTCCGCCAAAGAAACGGACAAAAAAGAGCGCCGAATAGATCAGCGCTACCAACCGTGCGTTGCTCAAGCGCTCTCCAAAGATGTTCTTATTTCGCAAAAAGAATAAGAAAGCAAAAATTAACAAGCAGGATGCCAACGCGGCACCGTAGTAGAGATAGGTCAATGTATTTTCCTCCCGGGAAATTTTTTCAAAAAATCAGCCCCTATTTCGCTAAAAAAGGACTGATTTGCAATGTTTCGACTTTGGTCGGAGTGACAGGATTCGAACCTGCGGCCTCTTGGTCCCGAACCAAGCGCACTACCAAACTGTGCCACACCCCGAGAATGTTCCCTCTACCTTTTTTGTTGCCCTGTGCGATTGGTGAGGGGACCGAACCGCCGAGTGCCGCTTTTGCGGCGCGAGGCTTCGCACATACCAAACTGTGCCACACCCCGAGAATGTTCCCTCTACCTTTTTTTGTTGCCCTGTGCGATTGGTGAGGGGACCGAACCGCCGAGTGCCGCTTTTGCGGCGCGAGGCTTCGCACATACCAAACTGTGCCACACCCCGATTGTAGTTGTTACCGTTATTTTGTCACCTTGTGAAAGCGGTCACAAGAACGATTCTTTTGTGACGGAAATTTGTTGGTTTTGTGAAGACCTTTCAAATCATTACTATGACATTATACCACAGCACTGTCATTTTGTCAACCTTTTTTGCAAAATATTTTATATATTTATGGTAACAAATCTCTCCGCTCTACGAAAAATGATGCAAAAACGGGAATTGAACCCGTTCACAGTTCAATTCCCGTTCAAAAAATTACATTTTTTGATTATCTTTCAACGATAAAGGTTCCATAAGCAATGGTTTCGTTGTTTCCAAAATCGTATCCCTCGAATACGATGTAATCCTCGTAAACGTGCACGATATGTCCGATGTCGGAATACGCCAACGAAGGAACATGAACAAGCGTCGCATATTCTCCACCATACGTGTTGATCATACGGTCAGCGCGTGTTTCATCAAATATCCTTTCGAAGGTTTCATGTGAATGTCCGTTGAGGAAAATAATGTTTGTGTATTGCTTGAAATAAGCATCAAAACGCTTATAATCCTCTGTTTTTTCCATCATCAATAGGGTTGTGTTGTTAAAGTGCCCTACCTTATTCTCCATTTCAGTGTGGAAGAAGAGGAACACGGTGCGATCCTTATATTGCTCCAAACGATCTCCCAACCAATCGAGCTGATAATCATCCATCAAACGCGAGGTTGTTTTACCGTAATCGTAATAGACCTGATGCAAGAAGATGATCACACTGCCGTCGGGCAGTTCCACAACGTAGTCGAGGTCATTATCTTCGGTGTAAATCGCTTGAAAATCGGTTTGATACTCAACAATATTTCTTGCGTACGTATCATACCATTCTCGTGAAAATCCCGTATATTTCGCCTCATGGTTGCCACTAACCGTATAGATAGGCATGTTGGGATTCATGGCATAAATTTCTTTGATTGCCTCACCGTGCAAGTAATATTCACGCTCGGTATTGTTGGTCGCGATATCACCGTTGATGCCTATCAGAATAGCGCCCTTTTGCGAAAGAATTTCGCCGGCGTTAATCAATCTGTCAAAGGACTTCGTCTCGGGGCCGTAACGCGTACCCTGATGTGTATCGGCAAGCGCACCAAAGTTGTAAAGTTCCTCTTGCGTGAACAATTGTTCAGCAGGAATATCAAACGAATAGGTATAAGAGCCGCTTTCGCTTACCGCAATAAGACAGCTTGCTCCTTTGGGAATTGCCGTGTAAGAGTGAATGGAAACCTCGGCAAATACGCCTTTTTTCAAGGGCACGGAATGGAGATAGGAATAGTTTGGCAAAATGCCGTCGGCATTGCCCCAATAGAGGTAATAGGTTTCACTGCTTTCGGCAATCAAAGAAACGCTGCCGCCGGCAAAGCCGGGGGTGTCATAGGTGAAAACGTAATCGATGATGCCAACTCCGGGGTTATCCTGTCCGCAATAGATGCACACGTCATTTTCATAGGTATGCACCTGCGTTGCGGGAACAGTTTCGATATAACGCTCACCGCAATCGCAAACGTAACTGATTTTGCCATCGGTAATGCAGGTTTCCTCTTGAATAACAGCTTCGAAGGAAAGGGTATGAAAATGGAGCTCACCAACCTTGACAAAGTAAAAATCACGGTAGTGCTGACACTTATCACTTGCCGATGCGGTAGTTATGTCAATGATATTCTCGCCCGCAAGCAATTTGACACGGATGCCGTACATATACGTGCCTTCCGTAGTGTCTCTTACGGTCTTATAATCGGTGCCCGCAAACGCGTGCGAGGTTTCGATAACTTGCTCATACAGGGTGCCCGCGTTGACGGTGTATTTTGCACCGCGGTTGTCTCCGTCTTTTAGACGAAGATACAAAACCATTTCATAAACACCCGTTTCGGGAGCAGTAACGCGGTAGACGAGATGCTGCGAGCCGTTGCTTGCAACATACCAATGCTGAATGTCGGCAGTTGTTGTTACGTTCACTGCGGTGGAAAGCGTTGTGTCATAGTCTCCTGCCCACACGTGCACAGAATCCTTTGCTTGGAAAATGTCAAGAAGCTCGGTGGAGAAGAAATAAATATCATCGCTTCCGTTACCGTCGTTATCGTACGTTGAGGAAACAGAGGTCATTTGCAGCTCTTTTTGACCACACGTACTACAAATTCCGCCCGAGTAGGTGTGCTCACGGGTTGCGGGAATAACAGAAGTCTTGGTCTTGCCGCACGCACAATGGATGTTTTTGTATCCAACCTCACCACAGGTAGGCGTCTTGAGGACATCCCCCTCCTCATAGCGGTGGGAGTGGAATGCATCCACCTTTACAAAATAAAAATCTCTGTAGTGTTGGTTTTTGGGAGATGCGGAAGATTGCTCAATTTTGATCAAATTCTCTCCCTCTACAAGGTTGAGACGAATACCGTACATATAGGTACCAAGGGTACTTTCATCGCGGACGGTCAGATATCCGTCTTTTTCCGCAAAGGAATGCGAAGTTTGGAACACTTGCTCATAATCGGTGCCCGCATTGACGGTGTATTTTGTGCCGCGCTCCTTGCTGTCCTTCATACGCAGATGGATCGCCATCTCATAAACGCCTGCCTCGGGAACGTTCACGCGGTAAACAATATACTGACCCGGGTCTTCTACATACCAATGCTTAATGTTTACAAACGTAGCACTTCCGACACTGTCGGAGGAAAGCGCGTCGTCGTAATCACCTGCCCAAACGTGCGTGCCGTTTTGGAAAGTGGTGAAGAGCTGTGTGGAAAAGTGATAAACATCGTTTTTACCGTCTCCGTCGGCATCATACGCCGATGGAACAGGCGTAAGCCCGAGAGAAGGATCGACTCCCCTACACCATACGCAGGATGTACCAGCGTATTGGTGAACCCCCGTTGCGGGAATCTTCGTTACTTCAGTCTTCCCGCAGGTACAGTCAGCTGTTTTTTCACCCTCTTCTTGACATGTGGGCGATTTTGTAACTGTTGGGTTCTCAAAAATGTGCTCGTGCGGTGGTTGCTCGGGAGTGGTTACATCCGGAGTAGTAACGTCGGGAGTGGTTACATCGGGAGTAGTCACTTCAGGTGTCGTCTCTTTCGGAGTAGTCACCGTTGGGGTAGTTGCTACAGGTGTTGTTTCCTGGGGTGTTGTTTGATTGGCAGAAAAATCACCGAACGTACAGCTACAGAGCAAAAGTGCCAAAACAAAAGCTAAAATATATATACGTTTCATTTTTCGCCTCCTTAAACTTGAAATGTTATCTCATTTTTAGGAAATGGAAACAAGTGCAGGATATTGAACCGAATTGGTTCCCTCAATTTCAACGCCGAACAAAGCGGCAATGGTTTTGGGGATTTGAATGTTTTCAATGGTTTTTCCATCAAACACATCGGCATCGGCTCCGTAAGCAAATACAGGAACATTGGTAGGCGTGTGGTCGCCTGTTGTGTAGTAAAAATCGCCATTTGCCGCAATTTGCAAACCACCCGTTTCGTGGTCGGCGGTGATGATGACCATCGTGTCGGGGTTGTAGAATGCATACTCCATAAACAGACCGATTGCCTGATTGAAGCGCACCATTGCCAAATATGCCTCGGCGGCACGGTTGTTGTGGCAATGTTTATCGATATACGCTTCTTCGTACATCATAAAGAAGCCATCCTCATCAAGGGAAAGTGTATTCAAAGTTCTTGTAATCGCGGCACGGAGTGCCATTATCTCTGCCTCGGTGTAGAAATTATAATTGCAATCAATGATTGTTCCGTATTGTTCGACCAATGCTGCCTGTGTTGCCAAAATGGCATCTCCATCACCGCGGGTGTTCGCGTGTGCCGAGAAGGACGCGGGGGTTGCACCCGTTTGCCCCTCGGTGGACATAACGGCGGTGGCTTTGCCCTTTTGGGCTGCAAGCTCGGTAAGAGACGGAACGTCTTTCAAATTGCCATCCTTACCAATATAGCCGTTAACGGTCTTGTACCCCGAAGAGAGCGCGGTTCCTGCGGCGGCACTGTCGGTCGTGCCGGAGAGCGAATTGGTTCTTGCCTCGCCAATGTAGGGGAACAGATAACCATAGAAGAAATCTTCACCGTCACTGTAATTGGCAATGTTCGAATCTTTATACGCCTCAAAGAGTTTTGTTTGGTTAGGACCCATACCGTCACCGATGAGCAAAATGAAGTTTTCTGCCTTTTTGACAATCGGTGTGCAAATTGTGGTGGTTTGCGGTACGTCTGTATCAAAAATGGAGTCGGGGATGTAGGTTTCCACAAAATAGTAAGCCGCCGCGGCAATGATGAAGTAGTCCCCTTCCATTGCAATGTGATCCTCGTTAGCAAGGAATGCAAATTCAAATCCTTTGGTTGTAGCATCAAGACTTTGCGAAATGGGACGAACCGTTTCTCCTACAACGATTTCGTGCGCATTTACTGCATCGGATGCTTCAATAGACATTACCGAAAGTGTGATACCCGTACGCTTTTCAATCTCGTCTGCGATATACTCTGCGGCACGAACCGTGTAAGCCGATGCGTGCTCATCATAAACAACGACGTAAGAGGAAAGCGGATCGCCGCACAAGGTGGGCTCTTGAGGAGTGGTTTCTTCGGGCGTTGTAACTTCGGGCGTTGTAACTTCGGGAGTTGTAACTTCGGGAGTTGTGACTTCGGGAGTTGTGACTTCGGGAGTCGTGACTTCGGAAGTTGTTTCTACCGAAGTGGTTTCTCCAGGAGTGGTTTCAGCAGGTGTAGTGGCTACAGGGGTTGACACAGTGGGCGTGGTTCCTTCTGTAGCAGGAGGAGTGTCTTCGGGTGTTGACTTACACGCAGTCACAACAGCTAAAACGAGTATCGCCAAGCAAAGCAGTACGACGATTTTGAGCATCTTTTTCATAATTTTTAACTCCTTTTACTTCATTTTGGGGAGCGTTTTTATTTTTCGATGATGTAGGTTGCGTATGCAAATGTTTCTCCTTGCACGAATTCGTAGCCCTCAAATACGATGCAAGTTTCATAGACGTGTACGATATAGCCCTCGGAACGGCCGTTGCCGCTGCCTACCAGAACACGGGGAGTGGAGCAAGCAGGAATGTGTACCATGGTTGCATAAGTGCCATCTTTGTCGTCGATGTTCTTGTCATAATTGGTCTTGCCGGGCTTGGGTGTAACCAACTGCGCGTCAAATGCCCAGTGGGAGTGACCGCTGAAATAAACTACGTTTGTGTACTTTGTAAAGTATTCGTCAAATTTCTGATATTCCACGGTAGAGCTGATCATGGGCAGACCGTACTCGTTTCCGTTTGTGCTTGCGTCGCCTACTTGCTCATCCATAAAGGTGTGGAAGAAGAAGAACACGGTTCTATCCTTATACTGTTCCAATCTTCCCTCCAACCACTCAAGCTGATAGTCGTCAACAAGACGAGAGGTCGAATAACTGTAATCGTAATACTTTTGGTGGAAATAAATCATAACACTTCCATCCGGAAGTTCAACTACATAGTCAAGTTCATTACCATCAAAATAGAGATAGGTCAGGTCGCTATCGTATTCCACTACGCTGCGTGCATATTGCATATACCAATCGTAGGAGAAGCCCGTGTATTTTGCTTCGTGGTTACCCGTTGTGGTAAAGATGGGCATATCCGGAGCGAAGCCGTAGATCTCTTTGATGGCTTTTTCGTGCAAAATGTATTCGGATTCTTCGTTGTTGTAGGAGAAATCGCCGCAAATACCAATGGTGATAGCGCCCTTTTCGTAGAGCACCTTGGCAGCATTGACAAAATGGTTGTAAGGAATGGATGTTGAGCCATAACGAACACCTTGGTGTGTATCCGAAAGTGCGCCAAAGACATAAAGTTCATCTTCGGTCAGCAGACGCGTTGCGGGGATTGTGTAGGAATATGTGATTGTTTTATCACCGCTAACGGCAATGAGACGGGTTGCTCCCTTGGGGATAGCGGTAAAGGACTGAATGGTAACTTCTGCTTCTATATTGGCTGCAAACTCGTCGGAATATAGCATGGTGTAATCCTTGAGTTGCCCGTTGGCATCTGCCCAATAAAAGGTGTAAACGTCATCGGTTTCGGGCAGGAAAGTCAATGTACCGCCTGCAAATCCGGGCTTGTCATAAAGGAAATCGTACTCGAGAATGCCTGCGGGAACGTAAACTCTGCCGCATCCTGTGCAAACTTCATTTACATAGGTGTGGTTATTGGTTGCGGGAAGAATTGTTGTTTTGGTCAAACCGCAAGAGCAGGTTGCAACCTTTTCACCGTCTGCACCGCAGGTCACTTCTTTGGTAACGGTTTCGTTTTCAAAACTGTGAAGATGGAACTCGCCAACCTTTACAAAGTAGAAATCACGGTAGTGTTGACACTTGGGGCTCTTGGAAGATTGCTCAATCTTGATAATATTCTCACCTGCAACAAGGTTAACACGGATACCGTACATATAGGTGGTTAAGGTTTCAGGGTCGCGCATTTGTGAGCAGTTCATACCCGTGTAGCCGTAAGAGGTTTCAAATACTTGTTCGTTATCGGTGCCGGGATTGACAGTGTATTTTGTTCCGCGTTCTTGGTCATCCTTCATACGGAAATGAATAGCCATTTCATACGTACCCGTTTCGGGAACGGTTACTTTGTAAAGGATGAATTCAGCAGGGTTTTGGTTCTCGGTTACGTACCAGTGGTAGATTTTGGATGCCTCTGCTCTGCTGACACGAGACTCAGGCATATAATCTCCCGCCCAAACATGAACACCATTTTGGAATTCTTCGAGCAATTTGGTAGAGAAATTGTAAACCTCCTTCTTTCCGTCACCATCAGCGTCGTAAACGGAGGGAGAAGCATACAGCGGAATGGGGCTATAGTTGCACCACATGCAAGCACCGTTGAAATAGTTGTGCTCGCCCGTTGCGGGGATGATGGTCGTTTGCGTGTCGCCGCAAACAGAACAGGTAACAGATTCTATGCCCGCTTTGGCGCAGGTAGGTTTCTGCGTTACAACAGGTGACTGATACGCGTGTTCACCGGTAACGTCAAAGTTGGTTTCTATCGTCTCACCACAGGAACACACCTCTCTTTTTAAGCCGGGCTGTGTGCAGGTGGGCTCAATGAAAGTCTCTGTTCTGAAATTGTGTACATGAGGTTGTTCAGAGGGAGTTGTTTCTGCAGGAGTTGTGTCTGCAGGAGTTGTGTCTGCAGGGGTTGTGTCTGCAGGGGTTGTGTCTGTAGGGGCTGTTGTTTGGGGAGTTGTTTGTGGAGTTGTTTGTTGGGGACCTTGCGTGGTGTAATTTTCAAAATCCCCTTCAAGACAACTGCAAAGCAATAGCGCTAAAAGGGCAAGTAAAAGACATATTTTTTTCATAATTGTTCTCCTTACCTAAAAAAGTGAAGTGACTTGTACCGTTTTTTAGTAATTTTATTATATCACTTGCCGTCTCACTCTGTCAAGAGCATTTCGTAAACTTTTATTCACTTAAAAGATATTGAAATTCGCGCGCGAGCGTGATATAATAATATAAAAACTGACAGAAAGGAGACAGAACGTGAAGAAAAAGCTTACCATTGGCATCCTCGCGCACGTTGATGCAGGGAAAACAACGCTCTCGGAAGCGATGCTTTATTTGTGTGGAAAAATTCGAACCATCGGCCGTGTTGACCATCGCAATACCTATCTTGACACCAACGCAGTGGAACGCGAGCGCGGCATTACTGTTTTTTCAAAGCAAGCGCGATTTTCCACACCCGTGTGCGATTTTATTCTGCTCGACACCCCCGGACACGTGGATTTTTCAGCCGAAGCCGAGCGCACGCTGACTCTCCTTGATTACGCCATTTTGGTAGTGAGTGCAGCCGACGGTGTGCAAAATCACACCCGCACACTCTGGCAACTGTTGGAGTATTACCACGTTCCTACCTTCCTTTTTGTCAACAAAACCGATATTTCCATAAAACTTGCCGAGGAAATGGAAGAGGAGCTTGCAAATGCACTCTCACCACGTTGCGTGGCCTTTTTTGAGGCGCAAAACGACAGCGAACGAGACGAAAAGTTGGCAATGGCGGATGAAGCGTTTTTGGAATCCTTTTCGGCAGGTGAAACCATCACCAACGAGGAAATTGCCACAGCAGTCGTTGAGCGTCGGCTCTTCCCTACTCTGTTCGGCTCTGCTCTGCGCCTGACAGGTGTTGAGCACTTGTTGCACACTCTTGACCGTTTTACCCTCTCTCCCCTTTACGAAAGCACCGAATTTGGCGCACGTGTATTCAAAATTGCACGCGACGGCAACATACGCCTGACCTATCTCAAAGTGACGGGCGGCATTCTCCGCGCGCGTGACGAGATCACCTATTTTAGCGCGGACGGTCAAAAAATGCGCGAAAAAGTCAATCAGTTGCGTCTGTATTCGGGTGAAAAATTCGAGCAGGTCGACTCTGCCGAGGTTGGTGAAATCTGCGCTGTGGTCGGTCTTTCTGCTACATTTATCGGACAGGGGCTTGGATTTGAAAGTGATGCAGGTCGCCCCATACTCGAGCCCGTGCTTTCCTACCGTATCGCGCTCCCCAAGGACTGCGATCCGATGCTTTACTTCCCAAAGCTCAAAGAACTCGAAGAAGAAGAGCCCTCTTTGCACCTGTTGTGGAACAGTGAACTCGGGCAAATTGAAGTACGACTGATGGGTCAGGTGCAAATTGAACTCTTACGTCGTCTTATCTTAGACCGTTTTGGCATTGATTGTGAACTCGATGCAGGCAGAATTCTTTACAAAGAGAAACCCGCGGCACGTTCGCTCGGCATCGGACACTTTGAGCCGCTCCGTCACTATGCCGAGGTACAGCTCCTCATCGAGCCGCGCCCTGCGGGCTCGGGGCTCTCCTTTGACGTGCATCTACCCCCAAATGCACTTGACCTAAATTGGCAACGCTTAATTCTCTTTAACCTGTATGAAAAAGTTCACCGCGGAACGCTCATTGGCGCGATGCTGACCGATGCAAAAATCACGCTTGTTGCGGCACGTGCGCATCTAAAACACACCGAGGGTGGCGATTTTCGCGAGGCAACCTTGCGCGCGGTTCGTCAAGGATTGATGCAATCAGGATGTGTTTTGCTCGAACCCTATTACAAATTCCGCATTGATCTCCCATCCTCTTTTGTGGGGCGTGCAATGTCGGATTTGCAAATGCGCGCGGCAACTTTTGAAGTTGAAAGCGCAACAGATGAAAGAACCGTAATCGCAGGTCGCGCACCCGTTGCAACGCTTCACGATTATCCACGAGAGCTCATTTCCTACACGCGTGGCGAGGGGCATATTTCTTGCACGTCTGACGGTTACGAACCCTGCCACAATCAAGAAGAAGTGGTTACTGTCGCTCACTATGACCCCGTTGCAGACCCCGAAAACACTCCACACTCTGTTTTTTGCGAGCACGGAGCAGGTGTTGTTGTTCCTTGGAATGAGGTGGAAGCGTGGAAGCACATTGAGGCGGACGTTTCGCTTGCCGAAAGTGCTGCCAACATTCTACCCGCTCCGCGCAAGCTTGCCAATAAATATCAACTCAGCGATGACGAAATCGAAGCTTTGATGTTGCGCTCCTTTGGCCCCATTCGACGCCGTCAATATAGCGAGAAACGCATCAATGCTGCCAAAGAAGAGAAGAAACGCCCCCACAAAAAACCACAACTGCAAAGGCATATGGTCATTGTGGATGGCTACAACGTCATTTGGGCGTGGGACTCTTTGCGCGAGGTGGCAGAGTTCAGCTTGGAAAAAGCTCGCGAGACACTCATGGATATTTTGAGCAACTACGTCGCCTTTACCAAAACCGAATTGACGCTTGTGTTTGATGCCTATCTCGTTCCCGACGGTGCGGGCTCAGAAATCTCTCACGATGGCTACCGTATCGTCTATACCAAAGAAAATCAAACGGCCGATGCCTACATTGAAAAAATGATGCATGAGCTCGGCCCCAACTACAACATTCGCATGGTTTCGGGTGACAAGCTCTTGCAGTTCTCTGCCGTTCACTCGGGTATCTTGCGCGTCACCGCCGCCGAATTTGAAGCCGAGGTCACTGCTGTTGGCGAAGAAATCACCGACTTTATTAAAAAACTTGCTCAAAAGCAATAAAAAAGCTACCCCGTGTGTGCAAAAATGCACAGACGGGGTATTGTTTTTTTAGTCTTTGGTTTTGATAATTTTAACGGGCTTAATCATCTTAATCTTGAGCATAGGAATGATAAGCGAGATGACTGTGAGGACACCAACAAGAATGCAGTTATCTCTTACAATACCCTTTTGGAATGTCAGGAATTTCAAATCAAGCATAACATGACCGGGCGCGATGCGACGCAGAGATTCAACCAAAACATCGTTTGCAAGGTCGATAAAGTAGTAGTATCCCACCGCTGCAAGCACACAGGTAAGAATAGCAATGAGGAACATCTGCAAACCAAATACCGTTGCAACGGTTCCGTTTTGCGTACCGAGTGCTTTCAAAATACCAATTTCGTGCATCTTATCTCTAATAACTCTTGTGGAGAAGTTGATAAGGATGAAAATAACACCTGCGCAAAGAACAATCGCAACGAGCTCGAAGATCGGAATGAATACGTCAACCGCTTTGGTCATTGTGTGGATACCTTCCAAAATAAAGCTTTGGGGTTGGTAATTCATATCTGCTGCACTATCCAAAACACCGCCAAGACCTTGGTTGCCGTCAAAATAAAGGGCACTTTCACGAATGTTGTCCTTCAGGAAAAGTTGGTAAACATTATCGCCTGCATAAAAAGTTGCTCCCGTATAGGAGTGGAGTGCGATAATGGTTACTTCTTTTTCAAACATCACAGATTCGTGCGCTTCATCATCGTAATCATATTGGGAAAGCGTTACGGTATGCGGAACAAATTGATCAAAATTGAGAGATGTGTACTCTGTTCCAAATACCTCGTTGTATCTTTCGTAGTTCATAACAACGCAATCATCCGGCACATAGTCACCCATTGCTGCTTGGGTACCGATACACTCTTTGTTTTCATTATAGAATGCATAGAACGCATAGGTTCTAATTGCAATTGCTGCAAACTCGGTGATCTTTGCCCCCTCGGGAATTTCAATATAGTCAGAAATCCAACCGGTTGTACCACTGGCACCCGTAGTTGTGTTCGCACCGGTAAGAATATCGATACCAATTCCTTTTGTGGGATCCAAATCCTTATTTGATGTAAAGTTCATCAACTCTTTGGAGATCGGCTCATTGTCATCAAAGCGAAGAAGTGCGCATTCTCTCGTAGAAACTTCGTCAGTAAGACCGTAAGCACGGTCTACATCATCGTTAAACGCAACGCGAATGTATTTTGCACCTTCGGGGATTTCAGGCAATGCCGTTGTGTACATAAATGAACCCTTGAGGAGAGATTCGTAATCGGCAGTATTTTGGCGATAGTTATACGAAAGAACAATGGGGTTGTTTTCCGCCACCAAGTCCACCTTGTTGTTAAAACTCAAGCGGTAGTGAGGTGTTTGCAGGGTTGCTAACGAGGTTTTGTACAAGTCCTCTTCAAAATTGGGATTGGTGGTAAAGCAGTAGCCAAGCGTGCCGTAAATTTCGCTAGTCAGTTTTTGAAACTCTTCCATTTCGTAAAGATCCGAAATGTTGAAACTCTTGACATCTTTCAACGAATCAAGGAAATCTTGATAGCGTTCTTTGTAACCAGTGTAAATAATACCGTTTACATATCCCTGCTCTAATGTACTGCTGGGATTGAGAAATTTGCCCAAAATATCCTCATAGGTCTTATGTTTGTATTTCGTGTTGGTTGCCAATACCGCATCGGCAACATAGTCGGTAATGAGAACACCATACGGTTTGAATTCATCTTCATCCAGCTTTACAACGTAGGTAACTTCACCAAACTTTTGTTGCAAGAATTCTTCATCTACGATCAATGTACCAAGTGTTTCGCTAATGTAGGGACTATTTGTGAAATAGCTACCACCGAGAGCCCAACGGTGGCTTCGCCACCTGATAGGAAGAGTGTAACTCAATACAGGATAAATTTTTCCTTTATAGCCGGAATCATAGAAGAATTGAACATCTCCCTCATCGTTTTCAAGGCGGTAACGTCTGCCATACTGTTGTGTCATCTCATCGTTAAACGCCTTATTTAGTAGCAGCGTGTCTTGCTTAGCTTGTTGCATCTCTTCGGCAATGATTGCACTCGAATCAAATCCGATAATGGTTTGCGCCAAGGCCATAATCACCATAACCACCGCTACCATAAAGCTCGAAACGCCAATCATCACCGCGCGGCTCTTGAGGAATTTGCGGCTCAGGCGCATCTTTTTGGAAAAACGGAGCTTTTCTTTTTCGATTTCTACCCTTTCACCCTCCGGAATTCTGACACGAGCAGAAACGAATTTATCTCTCTGCTTAACAAAACGACTGCGGGGACGAGAGTTGATAAAGGCAATATCATTGTCGCTGAGTTCTCTTCCCTCAGGATAGAGAATGATATCGTCAATAGCGGTAACGCAGTTGCCAACCTTAGGGTTGCGGGTGTAGTCGCCGCAAACTTGTCCGTCCTCCAGTTCAATGATACGGTCCGCATAGTTTTTCGCATCGCGAATATTATGCGAAACAATCAGGATCAGACGCTCGCGTGCAAGATTTTGCAGCAAAGCAATAATTGAGGTTGCCGTGTTGGGGTCAAGGTTACCTGTGGGCTCATCGGCAAGAATAACCTTGGGATCCTTTACAATCGCACGCGCAATTGCAACACGTTGACGTTCACCGCCACTCAATTCAGAGGGGTAACGTCTTTCGTATCCTGCAAGACCTACACGCGCAAGCGCTTCGCTGATGCGACCTTGGTCTCTCATGCGGCGCAGGTGCAGGGAGGTTGCAATATTTTCGTATACCGTCAATTCTTCGATCAGGTGGTAATCCTGGAAGATAAAGCCGATGTGCGTATTACGGTAGTTGCACAGTTGACGCTCACTCAGGCGAGAAATATCATTGCCGTTCACCTCAATGGACCCATATGTGATTTTATCAAGACCCCCTATGAGGTTGAGCAAAGTGGATTTACCACTACCGCTTTTACCCAATACAAAAACGAGACCGGCATCCGGCAAATCAAGACTAACATTGGTCAGTGCATAGCCCTTTTTGCCGTGTTTAGAACGGTAAACCTTGCACAGGGATGTGATTTTAATCATTTCAATTTCCTCACTTCTGTTGATGAAAATTTGACTATTTAATATTATAACATATAATTCTACATTTGTAAAGAGAATTCGACAATTTTCTTAAAAAATGAAGTCGGTACGGCTTTTTTCGCATTTGCTCATTTGCACCGAAAAGCGGAGCGCCGAAAGGCAAAGCAAAAGCCATACCAAAACAAGTCCTAACTTTATTGTTTTTTACAAGAACAGTACAAAAAACACCACCGTATATGCAAAAACCGCACATACGGTGGTGTTTTATTAGTCTTTTGTTTTAATGATTTTGACGGGTTTAATAACCTTGACCTTGATCATGGATGGGATCAGCGCCACGAGTGCAAGCACAGTAACGAGAATACAATTTTCGATTGCAATTTCCGCTTGGAAAGTTAGAAAATCAAGATCCAGCACGATATGCGTGGGAGCCAAGCGTTTGAGCGACTCAATCAGCACATCGTTGGCAATATCGATGAAAAAGTAGTAACCTACCACCGAAAGAAGGCAAGTCAAAAACGCAATCAACAGCACCTGCAAGCCAAAAACCGTACCGACGGTTCCGTTTTGTGCGCCAAGTGCTTTGAGAATACCGATTTCGTGCATCTTATCCTTAATCATACGCGAGGAGAAATTGAAGAGGATAAATATGACACCCACACACAGGACAATGGCAATAAGCTCGAAAATCGGAATGAATACGTCCACAGCTCGAGTCATTGTGTGAATTCCCTCAACCACCGACGTGTATTGGGTATAACCCAAATCGTTTGCCACCTCCATAGCGGCACTGATGCCATCGGCACCGTTGAGATACACGCCAACCGCAAACAAGCTTTGTTGCGCAAATTCTTGGTAGGTTTGTTTGCTAACCACCATGGTAGCATTCCTATCGGTATTCGAATTGATTGACCAAAAACCTTTTATGGTAACTTCTTTTGACCACAGCGGATTTTGGTTTTGAAGATCATAATACCGGTAATGCGTGAGTGTGATCTTATGAGGTACAAATTCCTGATAATTGCTCTCGTCGTAGTTTGTACCGAAAATATCGTTGTATTTTTGGTAGGACATCAAAATTTCATCATCGTTCAGCTCCACACCAAGCCAGTCATCCGTTCTGGCCTGCGGTCGATACAATGTGATGTAATTGAGGCCACTGAAATTCAATTTGTGGTGCCACACGATCTCACAGGGGTAATTTTTGCCAAAGGCGATGGAAAAATCGGGATTGAGCGAGTAACCGAATCCGAGGAAAGAATAAATCTCATTGTTGAAATTGATCATATCGGGATCTTCTGCAAGATCGGAAACATTTTTAACATCTCCGCGCAAAACAGAATCGCACAAATTCTTGTATCGGTCACGATATCCTGTTTCAACAATACCGTTGATGTATCCGCGGTATCCGTAGAGGTCGCCCCAAGTATAGTAGCCCAGCAATTCCTCATAGGATTTATTTAAGTATGCTTCGTTGTGCAGACGAATAGCATCTGCCACGTAGTCGGTAATTACAATACCGCCCGGATGGAATTCATCCAACTTAGCCAAATACTTCACCTCGCCGAGTTTTTCCTCAAAAAATGCTTCGTCAACTACAATGGTGCCGAGCAATGCCCTTACATAAACCGAATTTGCCGTTAAAAAAGAACTGCTCCAGCCAGCCGAAAATTCACTTGAGGAATCCTGTATCGGCATAAAGAAATTGTAAATCTTGTAGATTTCGCCTGTGTATCCGGCGTCTGTCATTTGCTGTATCTCTCGGTCGGAAATTTCGACAAAAAAGTCCTGCCCTTCCTCACCAAATGCTGCTTTTTCTACAGGGGTAATTTGTTTGAGCATCATCATTGAGGTAGCGTTTGCCTTTTTGATTTCATTGGAAATGACAGCATCGGAATCGAATGTAATAACGGTTTGCGCCAAGGAAAGAATAATCATAATAACCGCCACCATAAAGCTGTAAAGTGCAATGGCAACCGTTTTGCGCTTGAGGAAAAAGCGACTCAGGCGCATCTTTTTAAGAAAACTCAGTTTTTCTTTGATAATTTCTACAAACTTTGCCTCATTGGTACACTCGGGGGTGTGCGCGTATTGGGTTCGGCTCTTGACAAGCCGACGCGAGGTGTTTGCGTTAATGAGCGCAATGTCTTCGTCGTTCAATTCTCTGCCCTCGGGATAGAGCAACAGATTGCCGGACACCTTGATACCGCCAATAGTTCCCGCAACACGTGTATAGTCGCCTGTTACACAACCGTTTGCAAGCTCGATAATGCGGTCGGCATAAGCGTATGCATCGCGGCGATTGTGAGAGACGATCAGAATGAGGTGTTCACGCGCAAGACTGCGGAGCAGCTTGATAATAGAGGTGGCCGTTTGCGCATCCAAATTTCCCGTTGGCTCGTCTGCAAGGATAATACGCGGTTGTTTGACAATAGCGCGGGCAATGGCAACACGTTGACGCTCACCGCCACTGAGTTCGGAGGGATAGCGTCCTTCATAGCCCATCAATCCCACTCTTTTCAATGCAATGCTCACAAGATCGCTATCTTCCATACGGCGCAAATCCAACGAAAGAGCGATATTGTCGTAAACCGTTAATTCTTCGATGAGATGATAATCTTGAAAGATAAATCCAATGTGTGAGTTGCGATAGTTGCACATCTGCCTCTCGCAAATGTGTGAAATATCATTGCCATCCACCTCGATTTTACCGCTTGTTACCCTATCCAACCCACCAATAAGATTGAGCAAAGTAGATTTTCCACTTCCGCTCTTTCCAAGCACAAACACAAGGCCCGTATCGGGCAATGTCAAGGTGACATCTTTGAGCGCTTGGCACTTTTTGCGTTTTTTGGAACGGTAGACCTTTGTCAGGGCTATAATCTTGATCATAACGTCTCTCCGATTTCGTTTTGAAACATAATTTATACACATTATAACACAGTTTTTGCATTTTGTAAAGTCCCCCCAAAATGCAGACCACCCCGTACGCCAAAAACGCGTACAGGGTGTCTCTTTTTGAAATTATTCGTCTGACTCGTTCGAAAAAATAAGCTTATACAAATTGGAATAGTAATCCCAATTCTCTGCTTTTTGGATACTTTCCCATTCTTCGGGAGTGCCATCAAAGATAATTTCACGCAATTCCCAGCCGTAAGCGAGTGCTTCTCTGCAAATATATTGCAAGTTGTTGGGGAGAGTAACTCGCAACAGAGTGGTGGAAGCAAAAAACAAATGCTCGCAAAGCCCTATGGTATCGCTGCGCAAAACAACTTCTTCCATTCCCTTATCGAAGTCAACCGCCCATTTGCCAACGTAGGAAACACCGTTTTCCACTTGGAGCAAAGCATTACAATTTTCAAAAGCATCGCCGCCAATATGCGTAACACTTTCGGGAATCGTCAATTCACTCAAATTTTTGCAATCGGAAAAAGCACCGCTGCCAATGAAGGTAACACTTTCGGGAATATCGATGCGATACAAATTTGCGCAACCTGAAAATACACCTGCTGCTATCTTTTCGAGTCCTTGCGAGAGGTGGACATTTTCCAGCTTCCAGCACTGTGAAAATGCAAAACTATCAATAGAGGTAACGCTATCGGGAATATCAATGCTTTTCAGGGTTGAACATTGCGAAAACGCATTTCCCCCGATGCTTTTCAGCCCTTGCGGCAAGGTGACGTTTACAAGCTTTGTGCAATAGCCAAAGCAGAAAAAAGGAATCTCTTCTATTCCTACGGGCAAAACAATACTTGCCAAACTACTGCAGTTAAAAAATGCATATTCGCCTATGCTTGTTACACCGGAGGGAATGGTGATGCTTTCGAGTCTTGTGCAAGAAGAGAAAGCAGATTCGCCAATACTTTTCAATCCGTCGGGAAGAATGATACTTTCAAGGTTGGAACAATAATTAAACACCTTGGGTTCCAATACGGTAATTCCCTTGGGTATTATAACGCTTTTCAAGTTGTAGCAAGAATCAAACGCGCTCTCACCGATTCGAGTAACACTTTGCGGAATGTGGATGCTTTTGAGTTCGTCACAGTTGTAAAACGCTCGGGGGCCGATTTCCACCAACGTATCGGGAAGTATGATTTCTTCAAGATTTTTACACCACCGAAAAGCGCGCTCACTGATAACCGTAACAGTTCGGGGAAGTGTGATGCTTTTCAGTGTTTCACAATCCTCAAACGCCCCCACCATAATAGACGTAACGTGATAACCGCAGAAGTTTTCGGGAACGATAACATTCTCGTCGGTGCAGTTACCGATGCCTGCTACCGAGAAGGTTTTGCCATCGGGATTGATGGCATAAGCAAGCCCTACCGAACCCGTTGCGGGGATGAGTTCCTCATCAAGCTTTGCACCGCAATGCTCACAGAACTGACATTTCAGTCCGGGTTCTCTTGCATCGGGATCCTCGGGTGTGGGAATTTTGATGGTTGGTTCTCTTTCAACCACCCAAGCACCTGCAAAATGCGGCAAAAGAGCAACTACTCTCATCTCACTCTCTCCACATGCACAAAGACGTGTCTCCTCTCCATTTTCGGAGCAGGTTGCATCTTTGGTTATTTGCCATTCACCAAAAATATGATTGTGCAAAGGGAGCGTGAGCTCGGGAGGGGTGGGATCATCGGGTTGCAACCAAAGCACTGCACCAATGATAACAGCTACCATAAGACAAAAGCAAGCCGCAAGCGTTCCCCATTTGACCCAATTTTGCGCCACGTGTCGCCTTTTTTGAGGTGCTGCATCTAAAATCCATTGCGGATCAATGTCTCGCAACGCATCAAAAATATTCTTGTCGTTCATCCTTCAAACCCCTCCTTTCCCAAAAATTCTTTCAACTTCAGGCGTGTGCGCAGCATCAGCATTGCCACAGCACTTTCTTTCATCCCAAATTCTTCGGCAATCTCCGCAATGGAAGTCACATACCAATAGCGGCGTACGAATATCGTTCTCGTTTTTTGAGGCAATGACTTCAAAAAACGGTTAAGAGCATCGCGCAAAGCAACGCTTTTTCCGATATCCGTACCTTCGTCACCATCGGGAATACACTCCGATAGTTCGTGCAAAACCATAGGCATCTGTCCGCCTCCACGCTTTTTTGCCGTTTTTTCATCATAGCGATCCAATGCCAATTGGTTGCTGATCATCCCCACGTATCCCTTAAGCGGATCTGGGCGATTGGGCGGAATGGTGTTCCAAGTTTTGAGATATGTATCGTTCACAATCTCCTCGGCATCCTCGTTGTCGGACAGAATTTGATAGGCGATATAGTGGCAATATCGCCCATACTTTTTATCCGTTTCGGTGATGGCATCCTCGGAACGCGCCCAATACAGATCTACAATCTGTTTATCTTCCATCATTTGTGTCTCTCCTTTGCTGGGCAGATTTTCTCTTTCACCCTAATAAACGAGAAAATCACTGCCCACATCACGCAAATGCAAAATTTATTTTATTATAGCATATTTTTTCTGACTTGTATATACAAAAGTGGACAAATACCATCATTTGGATAGCATTTGTCCACTCAATATTGATATTGTTAAAGCGTTTTCATATAATCCTCAAGTTCACTCTTGATGACCGAGACCTGCGGACCGTAAACGACCTGCACACCGCCGCCGCGGCGAATGACACCGCGTGCACCGCTTGCCTTGAGAAGATCATCGGAAACGAGCCCTTCATCCTTGACCGTCACACGCAAGCGTGTGGCACAGCAATCGAGCGTCACGATATTCTCGTGACCACCGAGACCTTCCAAAATCAGCTTGGAAATGCTGTGGTCAGCATCACTCTTTTGCGCACTTTTCTTTTCGTTGTAATCTGCACGGGTGTAGAGCTTGACCTCGTCCTCTCCCTCTTCGCGTCCGGGCGTTGCATAGTTGCGACGACGGATGAGAAAACGGAACAAGAAGAAATACACGATAAAATAGATTGCTCCCACCAAGGGGATCATCAGCCAGTTCGTTTTTTCGTTGCCTTGCAGAATACCAAAAAGCGTCAAATCGATAAGACCGCCCGAGAATGTCATTCCCACGCTAACATTCAAAAGATGCATCAGCATATAAGCAAGTCCTGCCAGCACCGAGTGGATGACGTAAAGAATGGGAGCGACAAACAAGAAAGTGAACTCGATGGGCTCTGTAATACCCGTGAGCATCGACGTCAGCGCCGCAGAAAGAAGCAAACCGCCTGCCACTTTTCTCTTTTCGGGGCGCGCACAGGTGTACATTGCCAACGCCGCACCCGGCAACCCGAAGATCATCAGCGGGAATTTACCGCTCATAAAACGGCACGCCTCCACCGAGAAGCGCGTGGTGTTGGGAGATGCCAATTCTGCAAAGAAGATATTTTGTGCACCGTAAACCATAACACCGTCGATCATAGCCGAACCGCCCACACCCGTTTGCCAGAACGGCAAATAGAATACGTGGTGCAATCCAAACGGAATTAAGATACGCTCGATAAAACCGTAGATGAGCGTTCCCGCATACCCTGAGCGCAATACAAGGTCGCCAAGGGCATAAATGCCCGTTTGCACAAAGGGCCACAAAAAGAACATCAAAACGCCCACAAGAATATACGCCAAAGTAGAAATGATGGGCACAAAGCGTGTGCCGCCAAAAAAGGAAATGACGGTGGGCAGCTTGATTTTATAAAATCGGTTGTGCAACCACGCCACGCCAAGTCCGACGATAATACCGCCAAACACACCCATCTGCAAGGAAGGAATACCGACGACGTTGGCGACCGTTCCCTCGGGCATCGCCCCCGCGGCAAGCTTGCCGCTGATGGAGAGCAAGGTACTGATGGTCTTGTGCATAACAAAGAACGCAATCGCTGCCGAAAGAGTTGCGGTCGCTTTTTCATTTTCTGCCATACCAAGTGCCACACCCATTGCAAACAGAAGCGGCAGGTTGTCGAAAATGACCGTTCCCACCGACGCCAAGAGCGAGAAAACGGTGTACGGCACCGTACCCGGTCCCATAATCTTTAACAGGTTATATGCTTCGAGCGTTGCCTCATTGGTAAAGGACGCGCCCACGCCCAAAAGAAGCCCGGCTATGGGTAAAAGCGCGATGGGGAGCATAAATGCGCGCCCTACGCGTTGCAAAATTTCAAAAAATCCGGAGCCGAATTTTTGTTTCTTTCCAATCGCTTGTGTATCTGTCATAACGATCCTTTCCCCATGAGTGTGTAGCACATTACGGCATCCTTGCCGCCTATGCAAGCCCCTGGCTTGTATTCAATGTTTTCAATTTTATCGGGTTCTGTAACCACTACCGAGCAGATAGCGGAAAGTCCGCGGGAGCGAATGAGGTCAATATCCGCCTCGGCGATTAGATCCCCTGCGTGTACACGATCTCCTGCCGACACGTGCGAGACAAAACCCTCGCCCGCAAGACTGACGGTATCAACACCAATGTGCACAAGCACGTCTGCACCGCCATCACTCAAGATGGTAAATGCGTGGCGCGAATCGGTTACCGACTCGATTTTTCCACCAACGGGTGCGAAAAAACGCCCCTCGACGGGCTCTATTCCAATCCCCTCGCCCAATAATCCTTGTGCGAAAACCTCATCGGGAACCGCCGAAAGTGGCAACGTTTTGCCCGTGC
Organism: Eubacteriales bacterium; assembly: GCA_045532215.1. Classification (GTDB taxonomy): domain Bacteria; phylum Bacillota; class Clostridia; order Oscillospirales; family CAG-272; genus UMGS1865. The sequence continues at coordinate 28,464 of JAZSFM010000033.1, forward strand.
AGGCAGCGAGGAGACATTCCTTTTTATTTTCCATTGTTTTATCCTCCAAAAGCGTTACTGGCACGCAAGCACGCGCTCGCGCAATTCCAAAAGATAGGGTGCGGAGACCGAAAGCTCATCCACACGCATATCGCAAAAGCGTTGCGTGAGGGAAAGATCGGCGGCAAGCTCTCCGCAAATGCCGATCCATCCGCCTCTCTCGTGAATGGCATTCGCCGCCGATGCAATCAAACGAAGAACGGGCTCGCGATTTTCTCGACAAAGCTCTTCGACGTGCGGATTTTGTCGATCTGCCGCCAAGGTATACTGCAAAAGATCGTTCGTCCCCACCGAGAAAAAGTCGACCTCGGTGGCAAGCTCTCGGCACATAATAGCGGCAGCGGGCGTTTCGATCATAATGCCCACCTCAAGGTTTTTGTCATAATCTTGACCGCGCAGTGAGAGCGTTTGCATACACTCGGAAATCAACTCGCGGCAGGCACGGATTTCATCGACGCTCACAATCATCGGGAGCATCAAGGCAACCTTGCCGTGTGCCGATGCGCGCAAAATGGCGCGTATTTGCTCGCAAAAAAGTGTTCTCTCGCGCAAACAAAGTCGCACGCCACGCAAACCGAGGGCGGGATTTTCCTCTCGCGGCAGCGTGAGATAGGAAACTTGCTTATCGGCACCGATGTCAAGCGTGCGAATAACAACGCGCCGCCCCTGCATTCGCTCGGTGACTGCTTTGTAACTTTGATAGAGCCGCTCCTCGTCGGGGGCGCGGTCGAGGGAAAGGTATAAAAACTCGCTCCGCAAGAGTCCAATGCCATCAGCACCTTGCGAGAGTGCCGTTTCAACCTCCTCCTCACCACCAACGTTGGCATAAATGAGGACGCGGTTACCGTTTTTTGTAACGGCAGGTTTGCCCAACAACATATGCAAGGTGCGCTCGCGTGCCGATGCAATCTCGGCGTTTTTTGCACAACGTGTGGCAAAAATCTCTCTTTCTTCCTCGCCGGGCGAGAGCGTGAGCGTCTGCGCGGCGGCATCAAGAAGTGCGATTGTGCCATCGAATTCTTGCGAAATTTCTCCCGTACAAATCAGTGCGGGAATGCCCATCGCACGTGCCAAAATGGCGGTGTGCGAGTTGGGAGAACCCTCAAACGTGACAAACCCCAAGAGTGTCGCGCGGTCGAGGCCTACCGTTTGCGAGGGAGTCAAATCTTTCGCCACAAGGATATAAGGTTCATCATCTGACTGCTCTATGGGCTTGTATTCCCCTGACAAGTGAGAAAGCAGTTGTGAGCAAACATCAGCAATATCAGCAGCACGCGCGCAGAGATAAGGGTCATCCAGAGCGGCAAGTTCCTGTGAGAGAGCATCCGATGCCGCTTGCACCGCCGCCTCGGCAGAAGAACCGCCCGCAAGAGACCGTTCTATGCGTTCAAGCAAATCCTCGTCCTCAAGGATCATCGCGTGAATGGCGAAAATCTCGGCGGCATCAACCCCGATATCTTCCTCTGCTGTTTTCTGCAAATGAGAGATCGAGCGCCCTACAGAAGAGATGGCGTCATAAAGACGCGCGCGTTCTTTCTCTATTCCCTGCCCTTTTTCGTCACTTTTTTGCACGGACGTGTGCAAAAAAAGCAGTTTGCCAACGGCACATCCCTGCCCGATGCCCGTGCCGCGTACAACTTCAGTTTTCGATTGTTTCATCATTGACAACCACTCCCATAGGGTTCCATTGCGTGCGGCAAAAGCGCTCCAATTCAACCGCTGCCCTCTCCTCATCCTCGCCCGTGATGGAAAAGGTCAAGGTCGTGCCACAAACGGCCCCCAACATCATAAGGGAGATCAGACGTTTAGCGTCGGCCGTTTTACCGTTTGCCTTGACCGTAATGCTCGACGCAAATTGTTTAGCACACGCCGTAAGCCGGCCCGCCGGGCGCGCGTGCATGCCGTCTTTATCCTGGATGGTATAGGTAAATTCTTTCATTCTGCTACTCCTCTTGGCAGTCACTTTCTCGCGTAACCGCCGATTTTTGCCTTTGCTTCTATTTTGCCATTTTGTACACAGATTATACCGAACATGATTGTAAAACGTTTTTTTGTAAAAAACAACAAAAAACGGCTCTTTCCATTTGGAAAAAGCCGTTTTATTGTACGGATCAACGATAATAAACGTAGAAAACAATAATCGTTCGTTCGCGGCCGTCGTGCTCAAGGTCGGGGGCGGTGATAACAACGCCATCCTTGGATAGCAACTCCCACGCTTGCATTTGTTCGATTTTGCAGCGAAAGATAACGTCGGAAGATGCAAACACGATGAGCTCATCGTTGCGGATATTGAGTCCGCCATTGCGCCCGATAACTTCATCAACGTCGTTGATCTTTTCGGTAACGTAGCGGATGTGGTGATTCGCCATCTGACGCGCCATCTCCCAACGGTACGCTTTGCTGTTGGGGTCTTTTTTTCGGGAAAAGAGCTTGAACATAGTCTATCTCCTTTTATCTTTCAATCATCAAAACGCGACTTTCTTATTGCCCACCAAGAACGCCTTTGCTGCGAGGTATTCCTCTTGCAGGCGTTTGGCTTCGGGGGAGTTTTGGTCAAAGTTGCGGCGTTTGAGAGCGCGCAACATAATATTTTTTGGAGTTTCTTCGGGGTCGATGAGCTCAAGTGCACTCACGGTATATCCACACGCCTCCAAGCGTTTGAGACGCAAAGCATCGGTTGCGGCATCGCACAGCTTTTGGCGCAGCATAGAGTGCTTTGCAATAAAGGACAACGCCTCACAATCCAGTGTGTGGTTCATTTCGTGGTGACAACAGGGGGTGGAAAGAATAACGTCTGCTTGCCACTCGGTCGCCTTGTTCAGCACAAAGTCGGTAGCAATGTCGCAGGCGTGCAGAGAAATAACCAAATGCACGTGCTCGTTACATTCATATTTATTGACGTCACCGCAGAGGAACTCCAGACCGTCAAAACCGAGTTTTTGTGCGACCTCGTTGCAATAAGCAACCACGTCGGGTTTGAGGTCAACGCCCGTCATACGCACGTCACGTCCCAAAACTTCGGTGAAATAGTGATACGCTGCAAAGGAAAGATAGCTCTTGCCGCAACACAAATCGCAAATACGGAGCGTTCCCGTAGTGGGAAGATGTTCGATGCAATCGCAGATGAGCTCTAAAAAGCGGTTTATCTGACGGAATTTGGATTGTCTCTTATCGCGCACACGACCATTTTCGTCACTAACATCCAAGAGTTTGAGAAAGGGCTCGCCTCCCGAAAGAATATAATTCTTTTCGCGGTTGTTGCTCTCGATTTTGGCACATGGGGCATAATTTTGCTCCAGCGCTCGCGCAAGCTTCTCACCGCCAATGAGCGTCACCTTTCCTTTTTTTGAGGAGCGCAGTTCGCAATCCCCAAGAGTGGTCAGCAGATTGATCTGCGCCCAATCGGATGCTACCTCAAAAAGGCGATGGATGTCATCTGGCAGGATATTTTCGTGCAACGCCTTGTTATCGGCGCGCAGCGTTTCGGCTTGTAACACGGTCTTGCCGCCTACGCGACGCAAGGTCAGCGTGCATTTGACGTTTGCGACATCTGTGGGTTTGGAGAGCACGGCTTTTTTGAGTGCTCCCTTTTGTGCCGCCAGAGAGATCAGTTCAACGATTTTTTGGTATGCTTCATTTGTCATCGTCGGAACCCTCGGCTTTCTTCTTTTTTAGATAAGTGCTAAAATAGAATTTTTCTTCTTTTCCATCTTGCACACGGCGATAATTTTTTCGATGTGCCAAAATAACGGCAAGCATAACAAATACAGCCGTTGCCATTTGCAATCCGTCATTTGCAAACGCTTTGACAAAAAACGGATAAAGACCCGCAATGGCAACCGAACCGAACGCTACCAACTTGGTAGCAAATACCGAAAGAACAAAAACAAACAAAAGCAACAGTGCAATAATGGGATGTAAAGCCGCCGCTGAACCAATCATCGTGACCACACCCTTGCCGCCTTGCATGTGGAAAAACAGGGGGAACAAATTGCCAAACACAACAAAGAACATAGCAAGTCCGGCTCCGTTGGCTTCCCAAATCAATCTGCCCACCCAAATAGCGGCATAACCGATGCAAAACTCGCAAACGGCACTGATAATCGTCATTTTTTTGCCATAAGAAAGCAACATATTGTAAGTCCCTGCCGTTTTTCTGCCAAGGGTACGAATATCCGCTCCGCAGATGTGGCGAGAAATGAGAATAGCAGGCGAAATGCTACCCAAAAGATAGGGAATGACAATGCAAAGGAAAGCGCCAAAAATATTGACGGCAATACTCGCATTGACTGAAAGATCAAAATGCGTGATCACCCAGTCTACCAAATTCCACACCTTTTGTATCACCGGCACTTCCTGTGCCGCTGTTAAAAACAAGTTCATAGGACCTCCATCAGAAGAGTTCGATCAATTCCTTCGGGCTCTTGGTAAAGTTGCGAATGCTACCGTCGTTGCAAACGGCAACCATATCCTCAATACGGCAACCGTACTTGCCTTCAATGTAAATACCGGGCTCAAAGGTAACGACGTGTCCACGCTCAAGAACGTCTGCGTTATCTGCCTTGGGAGAGAGGCGGGGTTCTTCATGAATGAACATTCCCACACCGTGACCGAGAGAGTGACCGAAGCAGCCCTTGTAACCCGCGCCGTGAATAACGTTGCGCGCAGCGGTATCAAGCGCGTGGCAGGATACACCCTCAGCGGCTGCTTCAAGAGCAACCGTTTGTGCCAACAGTACGGTATTGTAAACCTTTTTGATTTCTTCATCGGCACGGCCGAGAACAATGGTACGCGTCATATCCGAGCAGTACCCATCAACGCGTGCGCCGAAATCCATTGTCAAAAAGCCCTTTTCCAACTTGACGGGACGCGGTACACCGTGAGGACGAGAGGAGTTTGTGCCCGATACCGCAATGGTATCAAACGCCAAACTTTGCGCGCCTTGGCGACGCATGAACATTTCAAGCTCCAAAGCAACGTCAATTTCGGTCATCTCGGGAGTGAGCACCTTGAGGATGTGTGCAAATGCCGCGTCGGTAACGTTTTGTGCACGCGCGATCTTTTCCAATTCCTCATCGCTCTTGTGCAAGCGCAAACGCGTCAGGAGTGCCGAAGCGCCGCCAACAAGAGTGATGCCAACAAAGGTTTTGCTGTAACGCTCGTAGGTGGCATAAGAAAGATTATCTTCTTCAATTGCTACGCGCGCACAGTTATGCTCACCAAGCAGTGTGCGAATGGCATCCGTGGCTCCCTTTTCGGGGGTGAGAACCTGCATACCTGCAACGGCTTGCTCCTTTGCCGCTTCTACGTAGCGGAAGTCGGTAATCAAATACGCATCCTTTTGCATAACCAATACAACACCGTCGTGGAATTCAAAGCCCGACAGATAATGTTGGTTGAGTTGATCGCTGATAATAGCGGCATCATAGCCGTTTTCTATGAGTAATGCTTGAAAATTCTTCAAATTTGACATATCAAAATCCTCTTTTCTTTTCCTTTTCTTCATTATATCACAAAAAAGCAAAAAAGTATAGTACCTACAAAAATTTTTTCGCTTCTCTTTTGCGACAAATTTATCAAGGGCGTAGCGGTATAATAGGGACAGAGACAAAGGAGGAAGCCCATATGGTACAAGAAGTTTACGTTGATCTTTATTTTCTCATCAATACTTGCATGAATTTGCTGACGCTGATGATCAGCGCGACGCTCCTCCATCGAAAAGTCAGCCGCGCGCGCGCGTGGCTTGCCGCCTCGGCGGGAGGACTTTGGGCTGTGGTAGCTCTTTTTGGGGGCGTGGAAGGATTTTGGGGGCTTCTCTGCGATGCCGCCGTCATCTTTTTGATGTGTGCCGCTGTATTTGTTTCTAAAAAGACAACCTTTTGGGGGCTATTCAAATGCACAGTCGTCGGCGTGCTGACGTCGATGATCCTCGGTGGCGTGATGACTGCTCTCTATTCCCTCTTCAATCGCATCAAGCTCCCTTTAAGCGATACACAAGAAAGCAGTGGCTCAATCCTCATCTTCGCGCTGATTGCAGCTCTTGCAGGGCTTGCCACAGTGCAGGGGGGACGGTTCCTCGGACTTTCAAAAAAAAGCAAATACGTGACCGTGAGTGCCGATCTGTTTGGCAAAACCGTAACCCTGCGCGCCTTGGTGGACACAGGAAATCACCTACGCGAGCCAATCAGCGGCCGTAGCGTGATTGTTGCCGATAAGGAACATATTCTTGCGGCTCTGCCCCCATCGCTCTCTGTGGCGCTCAAAAGCCCCTATGCCGAGAAGTGGCTTTCGGATGAGCGTTACGCCACACACATTCGTCTTGTCCCCACCAACACCGCAACGGGAAGGCAAATGCTGCCTGCCATTTTGCCTGATCGCCTCACCCTTACCGATGGCAAAGAAACCTACCCTGCCGATTATTTGATTGCGCCGGCATCTATAGAGAGCACCTCTGATTTTGATGCCGTAATCGCTATGAACTGAACCCCCAAGGAGGACTTTATGACTTGGTTCAACCGCCTGCGGCTAAAAATTGCCGCCCTGTTTTGTAAACCCAGAGATCTCTATTACATCAACGGCCCCGATACTCTCCCCACACCGCTCTCGGCAGAGGAAGAACCCGACTGCATTGAACACATCGACGAAGATGACGTGCGCGCACGCCTGATTGAACACAATCTGCGTCTTGTTGTTTACGTTGCCAAAAAGTTCGAGAACGTAGGCACGGGAATTGAAGATTTGATCTCCATCGGCACCGTCGGGCTGATTAAGGCGATCAACACCTTTCGTGCCGACAAAAGCATCAAGCTTGCTACCTATGCCTCGCGGTGCATCGAAAACGAGATTTTGATGTATATTCGCAAAAACAGTTCACAAAAAACAGCCATCTCTATCGATGAACCGCTCAACACCGATTGGGATGGCAACGAGCTTCTCCTCTCCGACGTTTTGGGCAGTGACGAAGAAAGCATCTCTTATGAATTGGAGCAACGAGAAGAACGGCAAATGGTACGCGATGCTGTTTGCAAGCTTGCTCCGAGGGAGCGCGAGTTGATCGAGTTGCGTTATGGGATGCGCACAGGCAAAGAAATGACACAAAAAGAGGTCGCCGACCTATTGGGAATTTCACAATCCTATATTTCGCGCTTGGAAAAGCGCATCCTCTCTTCCCTGCGAGAAAATCTTGCGGGAAAAATATAAAAAAAATCACTCATCCGCAAAGCGGATGAGTGATTTTTTCTCTTTCAATTATACCTAGAGGGTATTCTTTACGGAGCGACCCATATCGACCAAAGCTTCCTTCAGTTGATCGAACGTGAAAACGCCAGTGAAGTGCAGAACTACAAATGCTGCGATAGCAATAATAGTCAGAACTGCAAGAGTACCGTACATACGTGCGAAGTTAGCAACGTTGCGGTCCTTTGCCTTAGCAGCCTTGCACCAAGCTACGATCCAACCAATTACAGGAATGATGTAGAGCAAACCACGGAAGAAGTAGCCCCAACCGGTAATAGGTCTGTAAGAAACGGGAAGCTTCTTTTCGATCTCCTTAAGTTGCTTTCTCTTGGAGAGCTTCTTAGGAGCCTTAACCTTCTTGACTTTCTCAACTTTCGTCTTTTTCATAATTTTTTCACCCTTTCCTCTGACTATGTCAGAATGTTTTACACTAATAGATTACCACTTTTTTGTGAATTTGTCAAGAGGTATTTTGCTTTTTTTTGAAAAATATATCATTTTTTTTACGACTTTTTACGATTTTTAGTAAAAAAAAAACCAAAATAACAAAAAATGCGCAAAAGTAGAACAAAAAGCAATCAGCAAAAAGGAAATTTCCTTGGACTGATTGCTCTTTGTTTATCTGTTAAATTTTCAAAAGTCCGGTAGCAAGCGCTGCAATAACACCGGCAATCAAAAGCACGGTAAAGAGCACAAAACCGCGAGCATAACTACGGCCGTGGCGGCTCTTGCCATTGATTGCATGGATAATCATAAATGTCCAACCAAGTACAGGAATGATGTACAAAAGAGTGCGCCAAAAGTAACTCCAAGAGGAGAGCGGTCTGTAGGAAGGCGGCAACAATTCTTCTACCGACTTGAGTGTTGCCTTGGGCTCTTTCAGCTTTTTGATTTTTCTTGTCTTAAATTTAGGTTCCTTTTCAACCTTGATTTTTTCCTTTTTCATTTTTTCACCCTTTCTTTGACCAATGCCAAAATATTACACCTATAGAATAGCACTTTTTTGCTCTGATTGCAAGGTTTTTTGTCAAATTTTAATACTTTCTTCACAAACGGACAGCCGTTATTCGCAAAAAACAGAAATCAGAGCGAATATTCCATATAAGGTTCACCGTCCAGACGCTTCCAAGTCAGTTGTCCATTTTCAAGAATCAAATATCCGTGCGGACTGTTTTCTTTAGGGATCGAGACCGAACCGGGGTTGATATAAAGATAGTCCTCGTGCTCAACACATTTGGGAATATGCGTATGCCCGTGCAACAAAACGTCCCCCTTACCGAGGGGCGGCAACTTTTGCTCATTGTAAACGTGACCGTGTGTGGCATAGATCATCCGCTCACCTACCGCAAGAATAGCATAGTCGGCAAGCACGGGGAAATTCAAAACCATTTGGTCAACCTCGGTATCGCAATTTCCGCGTACGCAAAGCAGTTTTTCTTTAATACCGTTGAGCATTTCGATGACTTGCTTAGGTACATAATCGCGCGGCAAATCGTTGCGAGGACCATGGTAAAGCACGTCCCCCAGAAGCAGCAGTTTATTCGCGCCCTCGCGTTCAAAAGCGGCTAAAAGTTCTCGACAATAGTAAGCCGAGCCGTGAATATCGGATGCGATCATCCATTTCATCTTTCAAGTCTCCTCAATTCTTTAAGCTGTGAATCGGTGCAGGTATTCTTCCGCCTCTGCGAATGAATTGTGAGGGCGAGTAGGTGTTGATTGCCATAATGGGAGCGGTACCCAACAATCCACCAAACTCTACGCTTTCGCCTGCTTTTTTGCCATATGCGGGAATAATGCGCACTGCCGTTGTTTTGGTGTTGACAACACCAATGGAGATTTCGTCGGCGATGATACCATTGATAACGTCCTCGGGAGTGTCACCGGGAACAGCAATCATATCAAGACCAACCGAGCAGACCGCCGACATTGCCTCAAGCTTCTCCAAGGAAAGTGCTCCGCGCTCCACTGCGGCAATCATGCCTGCATCCTCGGAAACGGGGATAAACGCGCCGGAAAGGCCTCCTACGTGCGAGGATGCCATAACGCCACCCTTTTTGACGGCATCGTTAAGCATTGCAAGTGCCGCCGTGGTGCCGTGAGCACCGCAGGACTCAAGTCCCATCCCCTCAAGGATGTATGCCACCGAGTCGCCGATGGCGGGAGTGGGCGCGAGGGAGAGGTCTACAATACCAAAGGGAGTATTGAGACGTCTTGCCGCCTCGTTTGCCACGAGTTGACCGACACGTGTGATCTTAAATGCAGTTTTTTTGATAACGTCTGCGAGTTCGGAAAGGTTGCAGTCCCCTGCCCGACGAATGGCAGATGCCACCACACCGGGGCCGCTGACGCCTACGTTGATAGCCGCCTCGGGTTCACCGATGCCGCAGAATGCGCCTGCCATAAACGGGTTATCCTCGGGAACGTTTGCAAACACAACGAGCTTTGCACAAGCAATGGAGTTCTCGTCACGCGTCAGGTATGCCGCGCGTTTGATGGCAGAACCCATCAGGGCAATGGCATCCATATTGATGCCCGCTTTGGTGGATGCCACGTTGACAGAGGAACAAACGTTTCTCGTTTCGGACAGTGCCTCGGGGATGATGGAAATAAGATTTTTCGCTCCCTCGGTCATTCCCTTTTGCACAAGGGCGGAAAAACCGCCGATAAAGTTGATGCCAAGCGTATCGGCAGCGCGTTGCAAGGTGTGCGCGATCTTGAGGTATCCCTCGGGAGATGCCGCACCTCCTACAAGCGATATGGGCGTGACAGAGACGCGCTTGTTCACAATCGGGATGCCGTACATCTTTTCGATGTCGTTGCCCGTTACAACAAGTCGCTCGGCACGCGTGGTAATTTTGTCATAGATTTTATCACAAAGACGATCCACGTCCTCGCTCACGCAATCCCACAGAGAGATGCCCATGGTGATGGTGCGTATGTCGAGGTTTTCCTCGCGGATCATATTGATGGTTTCTAAAACATCTTGCGTATTGATCATTTTGCCAACCCCTTAGATATGATGCATGGTGTTGAAGATGTCCTCGTGCATAGCGTGGATCATCAGTCCCTTGCCCTCGCCAAGTGCCTTAAGCGCATCGGCAAAATCGGCAAACTCTACGTCAAGAGCATCAATGTCAGCGAGCATAATCATTGCAAAATACTCGGAGAGTACACTTTGCGTGATATCGAGAATGTTTGCGCGATATTTTGCGCAAACTGCCGCCACATCGGCAATAATTCCAACGGTATCCTTACCCGTTACGGTGATAACTGCTTTCATAAAAAGATCCACCTTTCATCTTTTTTGCTTATCTTTAATTATAATAGATTATGAAATGAAAGTCAATAGCAAATCTATATGAAAATCCATCTTCAAAGAAACTGTTGGAGGATATTTTTGACAAATCCCCCCAAGGCGGTTGACAAACCCCTCTTTTTGTGGTATAATAAGGAAAACGATTTTGGAGGTACTGATTATGAACAGCGATTCCGGTTTTGGTTCGAGCGGCGCTCCCTTTGAATATGACGTTGCCGAAGCCAATAACAAAGCTCTCAAAACAAAAAAATTACTCTTTATTGTTGGATACGTATTGTATGGCGCAATTATTTTGGGCGTTGGCGCAATGGCAAAAATCATTTTGCCCCTTTTGTGCTTCATTCCCCTCTCTTTGTGGATCATTGTTTGGCTCACTTGGAGATTTACGCAAGTGGAATACGAGTACTCCTTCTTCTCCGGCGTACTCACCGTCAGCCGCGTTCTTGGCAACCGCACACGCAAAAAGTTGGCAGAAGTTCGCATTCAACAGTTTTCGGCTGTATTCCCTGCCGAAGAAGCAAACCAATCCAAGGTTGAAGCTTGGGGTGCTCAAAACACCATTTTTGCCGCATCCGAGGCAAATGCCGAAAATCTTTGGATCGCCCTTTGGGAAGATGCCGAGAGCGGCAAACGTTGCGCTCTGTATTTCGAGCCCAACGAAAAAGCAATTAAAATTTTGAAATACTACAACGCCTCTGCAATGGCGAAATAAGAACATAACAAAAACAGCTCACCAAACGGTGAGCTGTTTTATTTTTCTGTTTTTTGATGTTTATGATACCATCTCATCGGATTTTTGATAACATAATTGATATGTTCTTCGTAATCCTTTGCATCCCGAATAACGTGGTCATAAAAAGACCGTTGCCATATATTTTCCCCATACTCTTTGTTGTAGAAACGTTTGAACGTGGAAACAAACGACGTCACACTCGAATGTTGCTTTGTAGGGGGCGACGTCCTCGACGCCCCGCCCACTTCGGCATCCAACACGCGCAAAAGAATGTGGATGTGATCGGGCATAATGACGTATTTTTCAACGTCTATATCCTCGTAAAAATCATTTAATTGAAGAATGTATTTTTCCGCAAGTTTTCCACACGCCAAAAGCTCGACCTTTGCCACATTAACATCGTCGCTTTGCGGGGCGTCGAGGACGTCGCCCCCTACAATGTTAGATAGCAATGGCATTTTATGCACGGTGCAAATCGTAACAAAGTATGCCGTTGGGATGTTATAATCAAATACTTGCAAACGTGTGTTTTTACGAGTTGGCAATTTCTTTTCAATGTCCATCATATCTTCTTATGGTGCAGCGACGGCGATCTTATTTATTCTTTTGTTTTGTTATACCTTACAAGGTTTGCGATCGCGGCGACGAGAGATGCTACCACGCACAATATATGCAAAATCGTCAAAACAGGATACGTGGGATCTCCGTCAATGAAATCTACAGCAAGCGTTGCAGACCAAATGCCTGTTGTGATAAACCACAATAGCGGTACCCATAAAGGTGTTCTTGTTGTCTTCATAACAGTTTTTCCTCTACGTTTATTTTCCTTCGGCAATCTGTCTTGCAACGTATACGCCGCTGGCGGATGCGTGCGAGAGAGAGTGGGTGATGCCGCTGCCGTCGCCAATGATATAGAGACCGTCGTATTTTGTTTCGAGGTGCTCGTTGACCTTGACTTCCATATTGTAGAATTTCACTTCTACGCCATAGAGAAGCGTATCATCATTTGCGGTACCGGGGGCGATCTTATCAAGCGCGTAGACCATTTCGATGATGCCGTCGAGAATACGCTTGGGGAGAACCAAACTCAAGTCACCGGGGGTAGCATTGAGTGTGGGAGTGACAAAAGACTCCTCGATTCTCTTTGCTGTGGAGCGTTGACCGCGAATGAGGTCACCAAAGCGTTGCACAATAACGCCACCGCCAAGCATATTGCTCAAACGTGCGATCGATTCGCCATAGCCGTTAGAATCCTTAAAGGGTTCGGAGAAATGCTTTGCAACAAGCAGTGCAAAGTTTGTGTTTGCCGTGTGCTTTGCAGGGTCCTCATAGCTGTGTCCGTTAACGGTAATGATGCCGTTGGTGTTCTCATTAACAACCGCTCCGCGAGGATTCATACAGAAGGTGCGCACCTTATCGCCGTACTTGGGCGTGCGGTACACAATCTTGCTTTCGTAAAGCTCATCGGTCAGGTGAGAGAAAACCTCTGCGGGAAGCTCGACGCGTACACCGATATCTACGCGGCTCGACTCGGTGGGAATATCCATCTCGCGGCAAACATTCTCCATCCATTTGGAGCCGCTGCGTCCGACAGAGATGATACACTTCTCTGCCGTATATTCCTTTTTGCCGCAAAAGATGCGGTAGCCGCCTTCCTCGCGTGCAATTCTATCTACGGGAGTGTCGAAGAAGAACTCCACCTTATCACGAAGATGATTATAGAGGTTCTCAAGCACCACGTAGTTGATATCTGTGCCAAGATGGCGAACCGATGCATCGAGGAGATGCAGGTCGTTTTGCATACAGATCTTCTTAAATTTACTGCCTGCAGTGGAATAGAGTTTTGTACCCTCACCACCATGAAGCATATTGATCTCGTCGACATATTTCATCAGATCGATTGCCTTTTGCTTGCCGATGTATTGATAAAGCGTGCCGCCAAAATCGTTGGTGATGTTATATTTGCCATCGGAAAAAGCACCCGCGCCGCCAAAGCCGCTCATAATGGAGCAGGATTTGCACTCGATGCATGTTTTGATCTTTTCACCGTCGATGGGACATTTGCGCTTTGCGAGGGCATGTCCTGCTTCGAAAACGGCAATTTTGAGCGAGGGATTGAGCTTTGCAAGCTCATAAGCCGAAAAAATTCCGCCGGGTCCCGCTCCGATAATGATAACATCGTAATTCATATATTTCCTCCAAAAAGGTTTTGACAGTAAAATACGGGCTTGCGCCCGTTTCCTATCCTATTATACCATATCTTTACGCACTTGTCAAGGGGGGATTTCACAACACCAACGTTGCTCGAAATCCTCCCTTTACACAAGAAATCCTTTTATCCGTTCACCTAAAGCGCAACAAGACGGTCACCCTGCGGTGACCGTTTAACATTATTTATCATCTTTTTTTAATTTTTACTCTTGTTCTCTTTGATGCGGACAACAAAATTGAGGTTGATAAGCTCCATAGAACCGTTCTTTCCTAAGAGGATGGCATTTTCGGTTACTTCCTCAACAATGCCCTTGAACTGGTTATCCATGGAGTAAATGGTACATTCTTTACCAATAAATCTTTTTGCGAGTTCAAACATTTTGGTGTTTTCCTTTCTTGTTTGTTTCAAAATTTGTTGCATGAGTACCGTTTTGCGACGTCGGTTTTGATTGCTGAATATCACAAACCATAGTAGGAAAATCGGTAAATACGTTGAATATTCCATTCTGTCACCTCCGCCAACTCACTCTGTTTGGTCGGGAGCATCGGTTGGTTCAACCTTGGCTTTCTTTTCTTTTTTCTTCTTGCCCATGAGTGCCTCTTTGGCCTTTTGATACATCTGTTGCAAAACAGCCAGCGTTTTTTCGTCCTTTGGGAAAAACCATTTCAAAAAAGCAATGGCAATGGGAACGGTAATGAGCTTTTCGGGCGTGAACGGAAGCCAAAGAAACGCCAGATAGGTGGTTCCCACGGCGAACATCCAGCCGATGTCGTAGAATGTACCAACACCAATAAAAATATAACACCAACCGTTGGTAATCATCCATGCCAAACCAAAGCAGAACAAGAAGCGAGGGTTCAAGAGAAATTGTATTATCTTTTTGAGTTTTTCTTTGATTTTTTCCTTCATTTTCTCTTCCCCCTTTCTTTTTTGAGTTCTCTATATTATTATAGCATAGACATAGCAAAATGTAAATAAGAACGGCAAAATTTTCTCAAAATTTTGCCGTTCTTATTGATATATCGTTGCCTACGGATTTCCGTTTGCATCGGTTTTGACAACCGAGAACACGTTGAGCACCTGACCGGGCAAAGAAAGTGCAACCTTGCCGTCAAAAGAGATGCGCAAATGGTCGCCAATCTTATATTTGGGACAGCCCTCAATGTTGGTGTTAACAATAATTTTTTCGCCAACATAGAAATTGCCGTTGCCCGTGTGGGTGACTTCCATCAGGCACCCGCGTTCTTCAATGTCAATCACCTTGCCCGTAAAATAAGGGTTTTCGGTATCCAGCTCTTCAGGCGTTGTGGGTTGCTTTTTGCAAGCACAAACGGCCAATAAACAAGTCAGCACCAAGCCAACCAACAAAACTTTTTTCATAGCATAAAACTCCTTTGTTTTTGTCGAACCATATAGATTATACCACAAAACTGTCGAAAAGTAAATAGGATAGCGCGATTTTGTGAAAGTTTCCTTTCTTTCATTTTATCGGACAATATTTCAAAAAAACAAATCTTCGCAACTTTCTATATGTCATCCTGAGCGAAGGAAGGCGTGAGCGCCGACCGAAGTCGAAGTTTTTTCGAGCGAGGAGCGAGGAAAAACCAAGGAGCGATAGCGACGATGGGATCTCTTAACGAGTTTGTGTGGCTTGCCACAACAAATGTAACTTTTCCTTTGAAAAGCCACCGAGACTCGTTACGAGATCCTGCAAATCGCTCTGCGCTTTGCGCTTTCACCTCGTTCCTCACTCGGTGAAAGTTCGACTCCGCTCAGGATGACATATAGTAGCATAATTTAGTTATAGCCATTAACCCCCTACAAAGCAAAACGCCCCCCACCGAAAACGATGGGGGCGATATTTTCATCATAAGTTAGAACATCTCATTCTTTGTTCTCGAATTGGTTGAGCCGTTCTTCCAAAGTCTTCACTCTCTTTTCCAATGCCTCTATGCTCTCCCCGAAGGCAAATAAAAAAATTGATAAAACCAATGCGGCTCCTATTTCAATCAAAATCGGGTCACCGCTTTCAAACAATTTCCATCCACCGAAAAACACGATCAGATAAATGACCAAAAAGCAAAGGACAAATACACCCGCCCACTTCAAAAGACGCTTCATTTTGTGTGTCATAAATTATTTCTCCTTAACGTTCAAGTCGGTTTTATTGACTGCCCAAAATCTCTTGCTGGCGTTTTTTGCTAAAGCCCTTGAGGATGAGGTTATAGGACTTATCCGCCATCTCTTTGAGCAATTCGTCGGGAACCTTTCCGTCGGGCTTGACAGAGTTCCAATGGATCTTGTTCATGTAAAAGCCCGGGATGATATCCTCGTATTGCTCGCGCAAGAACTCGCCCTCAAGAGGATCGAGCTTGAGTGTGATGTAGTAGGGCTGATCGCGGTCATCCAGACACACAGCCAAAAACATTTTGTCGCCGATCATATAGCGAACCCAGTTCCAGTTCTCAGTGTTTTTCGTCACACCCGGTTTTTGCATCAGGTATTCATCAAGCCACGTGTATCGCATAGATCTCTTCCCTCTCTTTATTCAAGATTTCTCAGGTTGTCGATTCTCTCGGAGTTTTCGGATGCCGCCCACTCTTTGAGCGTCTCACAAGGAAATTGTGGGCATTTTCCGCAGTGCTCCTGCCCTTTTTCGGCGTTGCATTTGTAGAGGTCACATTCGCCCCAAAAGACCTTTCCCTCGATTGTTTTGCAGCCCTTGCAGCCTTGCTCGACCTTGAACTTGCAGGAATCGCAGTCGATTCCGCAGATAGAATAGTTTGCCATGTTAATTCCCTCCAAAAAATTTAAGCTGTTAGATTACTTCTCCTTCACAAACAGAGATACAACTCCGCAAGCAACGCCGCCAAATGCAAATATGATGGAGAGAAGCTCCGGTAATTTGCTGCTGTTCCCCATCCCGAATGTATTTAACCAAATGGCAAAAAGCAAAAGGATGCAACCAAAAATCGGCAGTTTTTTCATATAGATTCACCTCCGTTTTGTAAATTCAAGTTTATCTATCTGTTACATTATATCATAAAATTCCCGAAATGTAAATAGAACAATAAGAAAAAATGAAACATTTTGCCCACGCTACCCAATGCTACATTGCTTTGTATGCAGAAGAAGTCAGGATTACAAAAACGGTATTGTCTGCTTTGTTTTTAGAATGCTTTCAAACTTTATAAACGCCACCTGCTTTTTATCGTTCTAATGAAAGCTCACTTAAATTAAGATTGTATTTTCTATTAAAACTTTCTGTTGTTAGAAAAATGGGGCAAACAAATTGCAGGCAAAAGTTCAAAAGTTTATTTTATGCTCTAAAATTTGTTGAAAAAACGTAAAATTTCTTGAAAAAAAGTAAAATCTGTGCTATAATGGTCACATAATTACAAATTGGGGGAACTTAATAATGATTATTATACAAATGAAAAAAGATAACGATGTTTTGAATATCATAAAAAAGCAAAATTTTGAACAATTGAATATAGAATTCATGGAAAGTAATTCTTTAGGATTCGATTCTATTATTCAGATTTTCATTCCAATTTCTTCTATTCTTGCTCCTGTTGTTTCATCTATAGTTAGTAAAGTTTTGGAAACAAAGAAAATCATTATTAAATACAAGGATGTTGAAATATCTGCTGGTTCATACAAAGAGTTTGAAAAGGCGTTACAACTAATTGATAAACAAAAAAATCATGAAAATTGAAGAACTAATTAAATTAACAATATTGGAACACCCGTGTCCTAGAATACTTGAAAATGCAAACTTATCTATTAAATATGAAACTTTTGCCCAAAAACAGGGGGTTAGTTTTATGGAAACGTATAGTACTTCTGTTTTCCCAAGGCTTGTTTCTAATATACAAAAACAGGAATACTGTTTAGTTTGGGATAATCATTTTTGGGATTTGTATCAACACTTTCTGTTAGCCATAAAGGAAATAGAGTTGAACAGAATGAATGATATTACATCATATGATTTTTTCGCTTCAGTATATAATATTTTCTTGTGTACGAAATTTTATAGGCAACCCTTTCTCTCACTAGTCTTTGCGAAATATTATGCTGCTACAGGATTTTTTGTGCCACCATATTATATAGAAAATGCTATAACCCACAATTTAGACTTGCATGATGCTACTCGATGCTTGCGGTATTGTAAAGATTTTGTGTTTTTTCATGAAATTCACCATGCTCTATATCAGCAACAAAAGGAAGAAAAAATATTAAATTTCGCATTTATTAGACAAGAGTGTGAAATTTTAAAAAAATCATCATTGCCGCAGGAAACACAAGACTTAATACAAAATTTTCTAAATATGTCCGACGAGGTCTTACTAGAAGAACTTTGTTGTGATGTGAATAGCATATGTTCTGTTTGCTATCTATTTTCAAATAATGGTTCATATTCTAAAGACATCACCGAAGATATTATAAAATCTATTCGTCTTATAACACTTTTTATAAACAATCTAAAAAGAATGGAGATAGTGTATAACCAATATCCTAAAACAAAGGACTTTGATGCTCTCTCAGAAAGTAATACATTTAAAAACAGCATTATCGAAAAAGAAATAAGAAATTATGTGGTGTTTTTTATTGCGAGAAAATTGATGGGATTTTATACCGACTTCAATTCGGATTCTGATTTTTTCCTTAACGACAATATGTTTTATCAACATTATCGCCCATATTCGGACATACTCCACCCTGACCATATAGAAAAAGTATATACTGAAGCAAAATTTTATTCAAAAAACTTTAGTCCATCCGAATGTTCTATCGCCAGAGATATAATTATAGGTTGGCATAAAAGATAGATTTTTGACAAACTTATAGAAATGGATGAAAATCCCCCGAAAACCCAGTGTTTTCGGGGGCGTTTTGAACAAATAATTATCTCTTGGAAAATTGAGGTGCACGACGTGCAGCTTTGAGACCGTACTTCTTTCTTTCCTTCATACGAGGATCGCGAGTAAGGAAGCCTGCTGCCTTGAGTGCGGGTCTGTACTCTGCGTCTGCTGCAACGAGAGCACGAGCGAGGCCGTGGCGGATTGCGCCTGCTTGACCGGAGATACCGCCGCCGTTTACGGTTGCGATAATATCAAACTTACCTTCGGTGCCGGTTACGCCAAAGGGTTGGTTAACGATGAGCTTCAAGGTCTCGAGACCGAAGTAATCGTCGATGTCACGCTTGTTGATGGTGATAACGCCGGTGCCGGGAACGATGCGAACGCGAGCAACGGACTTCTTTCTTCTGCCGGTTCCGTAGAAATAGGGCTTAGCACTTGTATACATTCGTTATGTCCTTCCTTTCTCTTGATCAAAACTCGTAAGCTTCGGGCTTTTGTGCCTCGTGCTTGTGAGCCTCGCCGGCGTAAACCTTGAGACGAGTAAATGCCTTTGCACCCAAGGTGTTCTTGGGAAGCATGCCCTTAATAGCGAGCTCCATTGCTCTCTCGGGCTTGGTTGCCATCATGGTCTTTGCTTGAACGGCCTTCATGCCGCCAATGTAACCGGAGTGATGATAGTAGTATTTTTGTTCCATCTTCTTACCGGTAAGAACTGCCTTATCAGCGTTGATAACGATAACGAAGTTGCCGCAGTCCACGTGAGGGGTGAATTCGGGAGCATTTTTGCCGCGCAGAAGATCTGCAGCCGCAACAGCGGTCTTACCCATGGGCTTGCCTGCTGCGTCCAGAATGTACCACTTGCGAACTACATTTTCTTTCTTTTGCATAAATGTAGACATTGTAGGGTTCCTCCAACAAAATTAATAGAATTTTTTCATGCTCGCATATTATAACATAAACAGGAACGCTTGTCAACCCCTTTTTGAAAAGTTTTTTTGATTTTTTAATTTAGCATTATGCAATCTCTGTTTTTCTCGTTTTTTCTCGTTTTTTCATATCATTTGCTCGCTCGTCACAAATAAAATTTTTTTTGCGATTTTTGTGAAAAATGACAAAAAAGAGGAATAACGGCAAAATCTCCGCTATTCCCTCTTTTTATTCTATCATTATGTATTCGTTTCGGAGTTCTCCTTGAGAACCTTCAATTCCTCAAGGAAGGAGTCGATATCCTTAAACTCGCGATAAACCGATGCAAAGCGCACATATGCAACCTCGTCGCGCTCGCGCAGCTTGCGCATAACGATCTCGCCGAGGTCGGTGGAGGTAATCTCCTGACGCAGGGCGTTTTGAAGTTCTGCCTCGATCTCGTTGACAAGAAGGACCGCATCCACAGGACGCTTTTCGGTCGCCTTGAGCACGCCTGCAAGCAACTTTTGCTTGTCGAACAGCTCCTTGCTGCCGCTCTTTTTGATAACGAAGATTTGTTGCATTTCGAGCGTTTCGAAGGTGGTAAAGCGCTTTTGGCACTTTTCGCACTCACGACGACGACGAATGCTGTTGCCCTCAACGGTGGGGCGAGAGTCGATTACTTTGCTTTCCGGAAAACCACAACCCGGACATTTCATAACTGTGTTCCCTTGCGCCCGACGGTGCGGACGCTCCTTTTTTCCCAAATTCTCTATTAGTATATCACATTTTTTAGGATATGTAAAGAGTTTTTTGGATATTTTTTACGCATATTGCAATTCCTGCATCACGTCATCAAGTGCGCAAGGCGTCACACACCCCTCGCGAATGCAACAATAATGCCCAAATGCACGTGCAAGATCTGCCCCTGCTTCCGCCTCGCAAGTCTCCTCTCCAAGCGATATACGGATAAAATAACGGTGCATAACCTCGCCCGGCAACAGCAAAAACCGATAGGTCAACTGCATTCCTCCAAAATATACGTGATCTTCGCACAGCGCGATTGTTTGCTTGTGGATTGATCTCTCCATTGTCTTTTCCTCATTCTTTCATAATTGCGGCACAGATTTTGCCTACCATTATTATAACATAATGGATTTTTGCCAAATCTTAACGGAAAAAGGGATATTTTGTCGAAATCGCACAGAGGTCTGCTTGCTTTCGTCCCGTGTCCTGCTGCCGTTACTCATAAATATGTAAGAATTGATGAATGGGATACCAAAATATTCACAAAAATTTTTTCGTGTTGCATATTTCGCTCAACGATATGCAATCTTTGCCACACTTGGCAAACATTTTGCATAGATTTTGGAGCGTTTTTATGGTATGATGAAGACAAGATCAAAAATATGCAAAAAGCATAAATATGCACTAAAGGAGATGCTATGAAGCTCGCAAACATTCGGCCGCTCGGGAAATATTCCCGTCTGATTTTACATATCGAATTACCAATCACTTTGGGCGCGTCTCTGCTCTTTCTCTTTTCCTATCTCGCAGAACGCATCACCGCCCCTGTTTTTGCCGCGCAAGAATACGCCCAGCTGACACCCTATCTGCTCTTTCCCCTCATCATCACCGCTTTTAGTGTTCTGCTGGTGGAGAGATTGACGATGGAGTGATTTGTTTATTTGTCAATGACCGTAAAAAGCGAGCCGCAAAAGCGGCTCGCTTGAGTTGTTTGATTATTGGGCTACGTAGTTATAATGAACAGTAGCGTTTGTTAGCGCAGAGTTATCCTCGCCAATGGTTACGTTGCCCCATTGCTCGGCACTTCCCTTGTAATATACGTTTGCAAGTGCGTTGCAGGAAAGAAATGCACCGTCGCTGATTCTTGTTACACTTGTGGGAATGACGATCTCCGTCAGCTTTGTGCAGGAGTCGAAGGTATTGCCCAAAATTTTGACAACTCCATTGGGAATGGCAATGCTTTGCAAGTTTGAGCAATACTCAAACGCACAAGAACCAATGCTCGTCACGCTTGCGGGAAGCGCGACACTTGCAAGATTATAACAATGGCCGAATGCTCTGCTTTCAATTTTGGTAACCGAGTCAGGAATTGTTACGCTGGTAAGCTTGGTGCAATCATGGAACGCATTCTCGCCGATGGTAGTTACTCTGTACCAAGTTCCCTCACTCTCAAAAACAGCAGGGATAACGAGATTTTCACCTTCGACACCGGTGTAGCCAACCAACTCGCGGTTTTCGGCGGTAACGGTAAAAGCGGTGGGGGTAACGGTTTGACTATAGGAATCACCGCAAGGGCAAGTATATGTCGTGTAGCCATCTTCGGTTGCGGTGGGGGGAGTAACTACAGAGGTGTAGCTGTGTTCCCCTATAGCCGGAACAATTTCTTGTGCTACAAGAATTTCACAGCAAACATCGCAATGACTACCTTCCGTCAGTCCTGTTTTCGTGCAAGTGGGTGCAACCGCTTCGTCGATTATTTCGGTGTGTCCGTTTGCTTTTACGATTGTTTGTGCAATGAGAACTTCCCCACAAACGCCACAATGCTTGCCTTCTGTCAAACCGGTTTCCGTGCAAGTGGGTGTAACCATTTCGTCAATTACTTCGGTGTGTCCGTTTACTTTTACGATTGTTTGTGCAATGAGAACTTCATTGCAAATGCCGCAATGCTTCCCCTCGGTCAAACCTGTTTCGGTACAGGTAGCAGCTACCGCCGCATCAACAACCTCGGTGTGACCAAGAGCAATGATTGTAAGGGTTTCGGTATATCCGCACTCAGTACAGTATCTTTGCTTGATTCCGCTTGCTATACAAGTTGCCTCTTTGAGGGTGAACCACTCACCGAACGTATGCTCAACCGTGGGCGGATCTTGCCATACGGTGCCTACGTTTACGGGATTTTCGGGATCATCGGAATAGGTAATCCACAAACAACCATCAATAATTTCTACTTTGATAATGCCGTGACCTGCCTCGCCTTGAGGTCCTTGTTCACCCTGCGGTCCTTGAGGACCTACGGGCCCTTGTTCGCCTTGTTCACCTTGGGGACCTTGAGGACCTACGGGACCCTGTTCTCCTTGTTCCCCTTGTGGACCTTGAGGTCCTACGGGGCCTTGTTCGCCCTGTTCACCCTGCGGTCCTTGTGGACCTACAGGACCTTGTTCGCCCTGCTCACCTTGGGGACCTTGAGGACCTACAGGACCTTGTTCGCCTTGTTCACCCTGCGGCCCTTGAGGACCTACGGGTCCTTGTTCGCCTTGTTCACCCTGAGGGCCTTGCGGTCCTTGAGGGCCTACGGAACCTTGTTCTCCTTGTTCACCCTGCGGTCCTTGAGGACCTACGGGACCTTGTTCTCCTTGTTCACCCTGCGGTCCTTGAGGACCTACAGGACCTTGTTCGCCCTGTTCACCCTGCGGTCCTTGAGGACCTACGGGGCCTTGCTCGCCTTGTTCACCTTGGGGACCTTGAGGACCTACGGGACCCTGTTCTCCTTGTTCCCCTTGTGGACCTTGAGGACCTACGGGGCCTTGCTCACCGATTGCGCCGGTTTCGCCCTTATCGCCTTTGTCTCCGGTCGCTTTTACGCCAAGAGATACCCAAGTATTTCCTCCGTCGTAAGAAGCTTCCCAAATATTTTCGTCATTGATTCGCAGTTGCGGAGTGATGCCATCTTTGCCATCTTCTCCGTTTTGTCCATCTTCTCCATTTTCGCCCTTTTCGCCGGGGACACCTTGGAGACCTCGTTCTCCTTGAGGCCCCTGTTCACCTTGAAGTCCTTGTAGACCTATAGAACTGCTCTCGCAAGATGCAAATGCGCCTACACAGCACAAAAGCAAAGCAAGTGTTAATAGCAAAGGAAGAATTTTTCCCATGATCTTTCCCTTTTCACGTTTCAGCCCGTCGGCATATATGCGCCAATTATATCATATTTGTCGAACTTTGTCAACCGATCTATATTTTAATAGAAGATATCCAACAAATCCCATAGATAAAGAATTGCAAAAATACACATTTATAAAAAAATAAAACTTTTTTTCAAAAAGGGCTTGACAAAAGAAAGTAAATAATGTATAATATCAAGGTACGAAAAATCGCATATGTGCCTTTAGCTCAGCCGGATAGAGTGTTTGGCTACGAACCAAAAGGTCGGGGGTTCGAGTCCCTCAAGGCACGCCAAAAAGAAGCATCCATCGCCAAACGATGGATGCTTCTTTTTGTTCTTGTCTTTATTAACGCAGAACCCCACAAATTTTTGCGCGCAAAAATTTGTTATAACGTGCGCACAGTGTCTTTCGCATTCTGCTGCATAGTACGCACGTTTGGGTTCTGAACCCCTCTGCCTCCAACAAATAAGGAACAGTAGATTGATACCATCGTATCGATCTACTGTTTTCTTTTTATCGTTAAAAGATTGGTATTCGTTAAATTGCCGATATGCCAATCTTATCTTTTTGGTTGCAATTTTCACTTCACCTCGTGCGCAAACGTATTGCAAACAAGACCAAAGCAAAGCATACCCTCGAAACCTTGCGCTTGTCCGAAGAAATTATGAACTCCTAAAAAAATTCAGGATTAACAAAACGCAAACATTTCGCAAAAAAATCAAAAACAATCGCGGAATATAATGGTATCACAAAATAAAACGAAAGCAGGTAACAAAAAATGAACAGAAACGATCAATACACAGCGGAAAGAATTCGCACACAGTACACAGCAAGACAAACCACAGAGCTCGATATGCTTCGCGCTCTGGATGCTAAGGTAAAACGCCCCGCAAGAGGATTTGCATATTTCTTTGGTAGTCTCTCCGCCATCATTATGGGCGCAGGTATGAGCTTAATTATGACCGACATCGGCACGTATCTTGGAATTGCGAACACTATGACTCTTGGCGTTGCAATCGGTGTTGTAGGGTTGTTTATGGCGATTATCAATTATCCTATCTATCGCGGTATTTTGAACCGTCGCAAGGCATTATACGGTGGAGAGATTCTTTCATTGAGCAACAGAATCATCAATCGCTAATAACAATCATAATAAAAGGAGAAAAAATGGGATTTTTTAAGAAAGTATTTTCCGATATGAAGGCAAGCGCAAAAGCGCAACATGAGGTTGACAAGGCGAATTTTGAGGCAGCAAAAGCCGAAAGCCGTGCAAATTTTGAACAAAACAGAGGCCGCAACACCTTTGCAAAAGCAAAGGCAGATGCCAAAAAGCACTGGGATGACGCTCACATGAGCCCTTCCGAAAGAGCTGCGCAAATGCAGGCAGAGCGCGAAGCACAAATCGCAGCAGCACAACAACGCACAGCCGCAGCCAACGCTCGTTACGACGCGGCAAAAAAGAAGTAAAAATCGACAGCATCAGCGAGGCGTCGGGGAGGCGGCTCGCTCGGTGGCGGTATGCTACTCTTTATGATGGTTTCGATGATCACGCCCTTGAACTCGACTATCATCAATGTTCTGCTCTGTGCGGTAGGCGGTCTGCTCTTTGCCATTGGCCTGGGCGCCATCAGTAAGGTTGTTCTCCAAAAGACAAGTCTTGTGTAACCCTAAGGACAACGTATTTTTTGCGTTGTCCTTTCATTTTTTTATGGAATTCCATCAAACGTAAACAAAACTTTAACATTTGGGTGTTATAATAAACACATACAATCCCAAAATCTGTTTTTTGGAGGTCAATATGTTCAAAATTTTGATTGTTGAGGATGACAGAGACCTGAACCGCAGTGTGTGTTCTTTTTTGAACAATTCGGGCTACGAAGCGATTGGTTGCCTTGATGCAGAAAGTGCCTACGACGAAATGTACAAGACCACTTTTGACTGTATCGTATCGGATATCATGATGCCGAACATTGATGGCTTTGAGTTTGCCAAAACCGTGCGCTCGCTCAACAACGATATTCCGATTTTGTTTATGACTGCCCGTGACGATTTCGCATCCAAGCAGAGAGGATTCCGTATCGGAATTGACGATTATATGACCAAGCCAATCGACCTTGACGAGCTGTTCCTGCGCATCGGCGCGCTTCTTCGCCGATCCAAGATCGCATCGAGCCGCCGTCTTGAAGTGGGCAATTTCGTGATGGATGCAGATGAAAGAAGCGCATCGTTGAATGGTGAGGAAATATCCCTAACTGCGAGAGAGTTCGACCTTCTCTACAAGCTCCTTTCCTACCCCAAAAAGACCTTTACGCGCACACAGCTGATGGACGAATTCTGGGACGTAGATACGCAAACGAGCACTCGCACGGTTGACGTGTATATGACCAAGCTCCGCGCCAAGCTCTCGGAATGCAATTCCTTTGAGATACAAACTGTCCACGGTCTTGGCTATAAGGCGGTGATCAAATGAAAGACCCAAATGCAACAAAAAGGATATTAAGTACAATCAGTAATTTCTTCATCTTCTTTTTACTTGCCGCTTTTGTAAGTACTTGCTGCATTATGCTGTTTATTTCTGCATTGCAGGGTTCCATAGGCCACGAATTTACAAAGGAAGAAATCACGGTAGCTGCTAAAATAACAATGCTCAACGTAATTCTTTTGAGCATCGTTATGTCCGTTGTAGATTATCTTCGCCGTAAATTTACTGTAGAGCGTCCCGTAAAACGAATTACCGATGCCACCTCAAAAATGATTGAAGGAGATTTCAGCGTTCGCATTGAACCCGTTTCAAAATTTGCGACGGATGATAGCTTCAATGAAATTATAGAGTGTATCAATAAAATGGCTGAGGAACTTTCGGGAGTGGAGACACTCCGCACCGATTTTATCGCGAACGTATCCCATGAAATGAAAACGCCGCTTGCCGTTATGCAGAACTACGGAACGCTTTTGCAAGCTCCCGATCTGACGGAAGAAAAGCGTATTGAATATGCGAAAGCAATCACCGATGCCTCGCGCCGTCTTGCCGATATGATGACGAATATCCTCAAACTCAACCGCCTTGAAAATCAACAGATCTATCCGCAAATAGAAAAATATAACCTCGGAGAGCAGCTTTGCGAGGGGCTTTTGCAGTATGAAAGCACATGGGAAAGAAAGAACATCGAAATTGAAACCGATATTGCGGATGACGTACTCGTTTCCGCCGATGCGGAGCTTTTGTCGCTCGTATGGAATAACCTTTTCTCCAACGCCTTCAAGTTTACCGAAGACGGCGGCAAGGTAACGCTCACACTCACGGCAGATGAAAAATATGCTACCGTAAAAATAGCCGATACGGGATGCGGAATGAGTCATGATGTTGGCACACATATTTTTGAAAAATTCTACCAAGGTGACACCTCTCACGCCACGCAAGGCAACGGACTCGGTCTGGCTCTTGTCAAACGCGTGGTCGACATTATGCAAGGAGAGATCGGCGTAGAAAGTGCCGTTGGTGTTGGTACGACCTTTACAGTAAAGATACGGGGGGCTGAAAATGAATTGGAAGAAAATCGGTAAGGCATTGCTTTTTCCACACATCGTCATTATGATCTCTCTCGTTCCCCTTGCCACCATTCTGCTTGTTGGCTCTATGGTGTTTGTGGGAACAGAGTCGCCCATCGCCTATATTTCCTACGTGCTTGCCGCCTATACTTTGACAATTTGGTGTATGAAAATACCGCACTTAGTCCGTTTTTTCAAAATGTTTAAGGAGAAAAACAAATACGCGAGAAGATGGCAAGACGATACGCGTCTTCGCGTGAATGTGTCCCTCTACGGCTCACTTGCGTGGAACGCATTGTACGGACTTTTTCAACTGTGGCTCGGCTTTTATCACCATACCTTTTGGTTTTATTCACTCGGCGCGTACTATATCTGCCTTGGCGTGATGCGCTTTTTCTTGCTTTTGCACACAAGAAAGTACGCCCCCGGCGAAAAAATGCAAACCGAGATTGTGAAATATCGCGCCTGCGGATGGGTATTTCTTATCATGAATCTTGCGCTTGCGCTGATCATCTTCTTTATGGTCTATTGGAACAGAACCTTCGAGCATCATATGATCACGGCGATTGCGATGGCGGCATATACCTTTACCGCATTTGCAATAGCCATTGTTAACGTAGTGAAATATCAAAAATACAATAGCCCCGTCTTTTCTGCATCCAAAGCTATCAGCTTGGCGGCGGCACTCGTGTCAATGCTGACACTTGAATCTACGGTGCTCACAACCTTCGGTGACGGAACGATGACGGCTATTACACAGAAATGGATGCTCGGTGCAACGGGCGGCGTTATCTCCGTTCTCATTCTTGCCACGGCAATTTATATGATCGTCGTGGGCACAAAAAAACTAAAACAATTCAAATCAGAGGTTGAAAATGGATAATAACAATCAAGAAAAAAGCAGATTTGCCTATACCTACTCCGCAAAAGAGCAGGCAGAACTGAAGCGCATCCGTGAAAAATATACTACGCCGACAGAAGCCGAGGACAAAATGGCTCGATTGCGTCGACTTGATGCAAGCGTAACACAGACCGCTCAGGTCGTAGCTCTTGTGTTCGGTGTCATGGGCGCACTCATTCTCGGCTTTGGGATGAGTCTTTGTATGACCAACATTGGTAAAATTCTCGGTTCGCATAGAGATATGGCTATGGTCATCGGCATCGTTGTCGGAGTTATCGGCGGTGTTCTCGCAAGTCTCGCATATCCTATCTACAACGCCATTCTTAACGCAAAACGCAAGAAACTCGCACCGGAGATTATCAGACTTGCCGACGAGCTTATAAGAAGTTGAGCAAATGAGCGAAAACCTAATGAAGGATACGGCGAATTATTTAGGGCGGACCGGTCAATAAGCAATGTATCATTTCCGCTTTCAAAGATGTATTGCATTAAAGAGAGGGGTATTACACAAAAAAACGGTAACCAATGATGTTTTCAATGTTTTTTCGTTTTTGTTACCATTTTCAACCTATTTAGGCAGAAGCAAGGAGAGAAAGCTGATCTTCAGGTGTTCTACTTGGACTCCAGACAGAACATTGAAAAAATCTTTGTTTTAACAAAAGTGCAATTTTCTTTTCTTTTTTCAAAAAAGGGGTTGACAAACAAAAACGCGTGTGCTATAATATTAAGGGCGACCCGATAGGGTGGACGATCTGGGTGTGGCGCAGCTGGTAGCGCGCTACCTTGGGGTGGTAGAGGCCGCAAGTTCAAGTCTTGTCACTCAGACCAAACACGACTCTGTTGAACCGTAGGGAACAACAGAGTCGTGTTTTTTTATTATACTATAAGCAGAAAGATGAGCACATAGTAGTGTCCTAGGCATTTATCGTTATTTTATCATTTCAAAATTAGCGTGTGTTTCTCGTTTTGCAAAATGTCCGAGAAGTACTAAATTCTCCCAAAAGATACGTCAATATATGCCTATATTCCTCATTTTTCGCCAATGCTCATTTTTTTTATACTTCTTTTAATACTCCTTGTCAAGACTAACGGCGAAGCGCATGGCTGCGGATTTTCTTCGCTTATTTTGGGGATTTCACCTCGTATACAACCAGTGTTAGAATCATAATAAGTAACCGCTATTGTTTTTTCAAACCGAGTATTACACAATAATCGATTGTACATTTTTTCTAATGTTCTCATAATATACCTCTTTATTCTATTTCTTGAATCATATTAACAAGATGCTCTTCTAAAAATGGATAAAGCAGTTGAGCGAAAATAGTAGCGAATGTGGTAAGTGCATCTACTAATTCTTGCTCATTATCTGTGAATGTTCTTAAGCTATCTACGCATAAGAATGCAAGATAATGATCATTGCCTTTTGTATTGTCCTTACCAAATTCTTTTATTACATTAGAAACAAATTGCTTCTTCTGCTTTATGGGGATCACTATCGTCGATTTGTAATATCTAAGATATCGTGGATCTGGATTGCGATATTCCTTGCCGCAATTTTCGTAACTTTTTTTGAGCTCCTCTAGATTTCTTGACACCCAGGGAAAACCACAATTTTTTTGGCTTGTATCTAATATTTCTAGAAAACTCGTATTATTTGATACTTTTTGACAATTATCATCCTTATCTGACCGTTCAGTATAGTTCTCACATGCTCTTGCGATCGTTTGTGTTGACCAAGTACTGGGATCATCATCTAAAATATCCAGTGCCTTTATTTCCTTTATACACACACCAAACGAACATTTCTCATCCAAATATATTTGAAAAAGCAATTCAAAGCACTTTTTGATTTTTTCACAAACACTATTCAAATGAACTTTTAATGCTGAACGTGATATCTTATTCTCGCTTTTTATAAATGCGGAAACCAATCCAACACTGCTAGCATATTGTGAAAGTTGATCACATAGTTGCCTCATTCCTTTTGCTTGATGTTCTATAACCGTCGCTTTCACTTGTTTATGTAAAAACCATTTTCGAACAGTATAGAAAATAAGAATCATTATACCAATAAAAGTGAAAATCCAACATGAAAATGCCAAATATTCATTTTTTAAAAAACCACTTACAACACTTACTATTGTTCCAACTATAGTAAAAATGAAAGATACTAATAGCGTGTAAGGATTATTTACGAAATTGTTAATTCTGTCTTTGTTGTTCATAATACATCCTCTGCATTCGAAAATTTGCGCTTTTGTGAATAAATAATTATTTTTTTGCAACAATTGTATTGATTTACTATTCCACCTTTTTGCGGAATTCTTCTGCGCACTTAAAATTTACACAACCAAATCAACCCTTAAATTATTAGCACATTTATATTATATCAGATATTTTTGATTATCTCAATACTTGTTTTTCATTTTTTTGAGGATTTTATGATTGTTATGTAAAATTTATTGATTTTTAGTATTTTCACAAAATTGTTATTTCCTTTAAAATTGTGAAAAATTCAACCTCAGCCTATCCGTTTTCGTGATATTTGTCAACATATACAAATGATACTATATCTATATAACCATTTTTTGATGGAGCATATGTTTGGGTTTCAAAGCACCATTTGCTAGTTTTTCATAGTAGCAGCATAAACCTTTTATAAAGATAATAAATCAATTTTTTTGTTTTTGGCTATTGGAGTGCCCTATTAATTTTTATCATAAGGTTTTCTGCTTGACCTATCTCGTGAGGTTGCAAATCATTCAAACTATGATCGCGAGACCAACGAATAAATGCCTTAGCTAACTTGTATTTGGAAAAATCAGTCTTAGCAACACTTTGTATAATGTCGACTATCGGGCGCGTTGGTTGTGATTGTGCAATTGCAATGGCATCCCACCCACATTGCTCCTTTGCTATGGTTAGGAGTGTGTCGCGTAACAAATCCTCTATTTCTGAATTTGATACTGAACCTGTATACACATCCTTTGTTCTAAGAATTTTTTTTGCCCCTACCGCGTTTACCAATGTATCTTGTTTGGCAGCTTTATCTCCTTCGGCATCAGAATCTAATAATGCTGCAATTTTCATATTTTGCGCATGCAGTATCGTAGCAAAATAAACCACTTTACTTGCACAATTAGCTGGAATCAAAGCAATTTGGTCGTTAATACCGTTTTTTCCACCAGCTTTTAATAAGGCCGAGAGACTTTCCAAATACCACATATCCGTCAATCCTTCAAGTAGAAGATTCTTCTCATGGAAGAATAAACTTTGAGCTAAATCATATCCTAATGCTTCTTGAAGTGGCAGCATTGCACCGCTATCATTTGCGGTTAACGAAACGTTAACTTTTGTACCTATTGTTCTATCTGTCATTTCGATCACACGAACTTTGTCCAATTCATTTGCTCCAACAAGAAACGGCGAATGTGTAGTATAGATTGTCTGATTTTTTGTACTAAGTTTCGAAAGCGTTTCACGGAATTCTGCTTGCTTCAAAGCGTGCAGACTCTGACCCGGTTCATCTAAAAGAAGAATCGCATTTTTATGCTTATCTGATGCTTCCGCGAAGAACACCGCATAAAACGAAACCATCCATTGAAAACCTTCGGAACGTTGGTCCAACTCAACTTCAACCCCCAAATCATCTTCAACAACAACTTTCAGATATTGTCCATCGGCTTTGATTCTTAATTTGTTAGCATCTCGACCATCTTGCTTAGGATTCCATATTTCGCAAATCGAGTTTGTAAGTCGAATAGTTGCGGCATTCAATTGATAGTCACGTTTATCCAATTGCTTTCGGTACTCTTCGTACTGGTCTGGTCTGCTTATATCATATCTAGAAACATCTCCTGCGGCAGCTAATTCTTTTGCAGTAAATCCTAAAAACTTAAGCAAGCATGAATTTCCATAATCATACTGTTTATCATCTAAAATATTTCTTTCCAAGCGTTCTGCAAGTTTTTTTAAATGCAAAACCGGTCTAATTCTAAAATAATTGCTAAAAAGTATAAACTTGGGCATTCGAGTTTTAAATATCTCAAGTATTCTCTTGCGTTCTGCTGGTTTTTCTAACGCTTCAAGCAATCGATCATAACGATTTTCTTCCGTTGTATTACCATCTGCCAAGTATGACACATTGCCTTTAATCCATGTAAAAAGTTGTTTGGCTTTCTCAATAGATATTATGCTCTCCATTTGTAATCCTGATACAACTTCATCATATCCACCTTGAATTTTTGTTTGCTTCTCCTCAAGTTCTCCATTTGTTAAGCTAGTATTCTTATAATGCTGGCAGAGTTTCAAAAGATCTTTCTCGATTTCTGAAAAGGCCAATGGTGGAGAAACATTCTCAAGTTTGTACCATGCAGAGTTATCCAAATTGCGTCCAAAAATATATATCGCATTATGGTAGGCTTCAGGCAATTCCACTTTGTCTTCATCCTCTAAGGAAAAATGCCCTTCTACCACGGTGAATTTGCTTGGGTCTATTCTCCCTTTCTTAATATCTTCATCGTATTTTGAACGAGGATAATCTCTAAGAGGATCAAATTTATCAACGCCCTCTGGTGGATTCATTTTTTGTAAAGCATGTAATACTGCAGTCTTACCGGCTTCATTAGGACCTACTAAAATAGTCTTGTCTTCTTCAATATCAAAATAACCAGTATCAATGATACTCCGGTATCCTTGCACTCTTGCTTTTACTAAACGCATAATTACATCTCCTTTTTATTTAAAAATTTTTTCAATTTTAAAATGCTTACTAAACATCATCCTTACATAAAATGCAAATGGGATAATTTTGTTTTACGGCTCAAATAAAAAACATAAGAACTATAAATCTTTACTTTTATTATGGCCTAACACATGTTAATGAATCTCCTGTTTTTTGCCCTCCGTTGTGTCTATCGTAGCACAGTTCTCGTATATGTCAAAGTCTAAAAAAAAAAGCGTTAAATTTGAATAAATTAGTTTGAAAGTCAAGTAGCAATACTCGGCTTTTTTCTTTTTATGCTGTTTTTTTCAGAGAAGCTTGTCCTGTAATTGGCTCGACACTTTGACATATACAATCTTTTGTTAGAAGATACCTTGTTTCACCGAACGGTGCTTCTCTGCCCCTGCCGGAAGGCAAATAAAAAATAAGGAGAATAAGAATGAAAAAAGTTGTTTACTCAGTAACAAGATATCGGAAAGAGGAAATGCTCAAGCTATCAGGTCTTGGTTATATCACAGATACAGATCTGATCATTGCTTGTGTAAGTCAAAAAGGAAAGCCTTATATTCGCGTATTCGAAGATTGCATTAAGAATTGCTATCCTATCCCTGATAAGCCCGGTGAATACAAAGGTAGTTGTTATGAAATTCACGAGGTTCAAATTGATACCGGAAAAGACAATTATGAAACTCGTGAGGTTGAACACGAATACAAGATCTGGTATAAGTTAGCAGACTAATAAGAAAGGAGATAAAACAATGAAGCTTACACTTGCAAATGTTAAATCGCTCAAAAAAGATGCTTCCCCACTATACAAGCGTGTCTGCAATTATGTCATAGACGAATGGGGAAACTATGACGATAAGGTAAACATCTTTACCGATGTTCTATATTACGGATGCCAATCGGGAACGGTTGGTTTTTTGATTTATTACAGCGATACCGTCAGGTTTTATAAACAATACAAAGCGGAGATCGATGAACTCCTATACACGTATATGAATGAAACAGGACTCTATTCCCTTCCTGAATTGTTTGGTGAAAAATGGGATAAGGAAGATCCTCTTGGAAACAACGACTTTAACATGAACCTACTTGCTTGGTTTGGTTTCGAAGAAACGCTCAGAAACATCGGTTACAAATTCGAAAAAGTAGAAAACAAAATATAAAAAGGAGAATGATTATGGCAACTACAAAATTGGAAAGAAAGAACAAAGCAATTGAGATTATGACAAAGATGAACATTTACAAACCCCACATAAAAGGCTTTCAAGAAAACGACCACGTATGCTTTTTTGAATACTACGCTGGCTTTTGGGCTTATCAAGAGCCGGAACTGCAAAAAAAGATAGAAGAAATCGAATCGCAGTATAACTGTACTGTTTATGCTATCACACACGAATACACCGAGTTTGGAGAGTGCTATTCCCTGCTCCTTGTTACCAACTATAAAAGTGAATGGAAAACCCTTGTCACCACTGAGGGGAATACACATTATGCTTTTGCTTATGTTTGGAACAAAGATGATGACTTCTGTTCGGAATTTGGAACGATTGGTGTCAGAAGCTTTGGTGGTGGCATTACAAGAGTTGCATAATAACAGGAGGGATAAGAATGGTTACAATAAATCTAACTGCTGTTGGAGCAGAACAAGAATTGATTAAGAAATACCTTACGGAAAACGCAAGTGATTCTCTTGCTGAGAAAATCAATAATGGTATCCGCATCGAAAAAGATGGGAAAACATTAATCAGCAAAAAGACACTTAACGGATTTATGAAATATGCAAACGAAGAAGCCCGAAAGCTTGCAGCCAAAGGCGCTACTTCTGCTTGCGTCGAAGACAAAGTTGTATATGGTTGGGCTATTCACTATTTTGAAGAAGATTCGATAGAGGGCACACTTTATAACGAAGATGGAACGGAATACAAGCCGCCTAAATCTAACAAATCAAAGCCAACCGTCTCCTCTTCCGTCTCTAACAAAACGTCTATTGTTACCTCTAAAGAACCTGCAGGACAACTCTCTCTATTCGATTTTACTGATAATACAGAGGATTCTTGTGAGGATGATAATGCTATAGAAGAAATCGAGGAAACTACAGATGAGATAAAAGAAATTTCCACAGTACACGTGCCACAACCGGATGGTTCTGATCTTTGCGTCGATACTGAAACAGGTGAGGTAATTGAAGAATCTCAAAACACGACAGATGAACTGATAGCCATTCTGTTTAACATTCTGCAAGAAGATTTGGAGGTGCAACTATAATGAAGATAGAAAAGATCAAGCCGATTCCAAAATACCTAGTTGAAAGAATTAAAAAGCTCGATATGAAGAAAGTTAAAAAGCCAACCAAACAAGTACGATTTTATTCGTATCTTACAAAGAATGACGGTGAGCTTGTAAAGGTTACTGTTGCCGTTAGAAACAATCGAAATGATTGGCACTACAAGCAAGTTGCCGTTCACGGAATTGACTCGGACAAATGCTTTGTAAAGGATATGGTTCGTTTCTTTATGGGAACACTTGCAGTTGGTTGGTACGAAGAAGGTCTTTCAAAATCACCAAAATGGTATGAAGATCCCGAATGGGGATGGCACTATGACAAATCCTTTGACCCATTCGCACCTTGTCTGAACCTTGAATATGCCAAGAAATTCCCGGAGCACAAATACAGTGCTATTGACCTATATGAATTCAACGACATCATTCCCTATCTGCGCAGACACAGACAGTATCCGCAAACAGAGTATCTTGTAAAGCTTGGACTTTACAATTTAACTCGCAGCATTCAAATACTGCGCTTGCTTGGCAAAAACAAAAGCTTTCAAAAATGGATCGCCAAACATCGTGCTATACTTTCGAGTCGTGGATTTTACGTTTCGGCAATTATGGCTGCTTTTAAGAAAGGAATCGCTTTAGAAGAAGCACAAAAATACGAAGAAGCCAAAAAGAGCCTGTGTGCCGATAAAGACCTCGCACCAATTCGCCAAATGCTGAATCACGAATATGTAGACTACCTTAATTACATAGGTACAAAAAGAATCTCTCATCGTTTGTATTTGGACTATCTGCGTGCATGCAATTATCTTGGGTTGGATATGACAATAGAGCGTAATCGTTTCCCCCACGATTTTCACCGTTGGCACGACATTCGCATTGATGAATACAACAGCAAAAAGGCAGAAGCGGATAAAGAAAAACGCAAAGAGCTCTATACCAAGTTTGCATCGATTGCGGAGAAGTATCTGCCTTTGCAAAAAGATAAGGATAACGTTTATATCGTGCTGATTGCAAAGAGCCCTGCAGAACTGATGCAAGAAGGCAATGCTCTACACCATTGCGTTGGCTCGTATGGCTACGATCAAAAGTTTGTACGCGAAGAAACGCTCATCTTCTTTATTCGCAACGCAGAAAAGCCCGATGTTCCTTTTGTTACGGTAGAATACTCTTTGCGAACACAAAAGATATTACAGTGCTATGCCGATCACAATCAAGCACCGGAACCCGACGTTACCGATTTTGTTAACGAAAAGTGGTTGCCTTATGCCAAAAGGCAGCTCAAAAAGATAGCCGCATAAGGAGGTAGACAAAATGGCAAATCATTTTAGAATTACTGCATATCACGCAGAGCAAAACATTTCGGTTATTCTTGATAGCAACGGACGATTTGAAAAACTCTGGCAATTCAGCTCGTTCTTGGTCAACAAAGGATTCAAAATTATAGAGGTCGCCACCTCGGACAAGCTCGTATATGATCCATTTCCCTTAATTGCAAAAGAATCAAATAAAATACTGTTACGTAGCATTGCAAAAGATCTGCCGATGATACAAGAAGTCATTTATCAAGACCGCCCTTGTAAAGCCATTTGCGTAAACGATAAAACCTATGGACAATTTGTTACATAAGGAAAAGGTAACAGGATCCCCGAGCAAAGCGAGATCACCCGTATTGCTCGGGGATTTTTAGTGTAAGTAAATTGTTAGAAACAGTCTTGGTCAAATACCGTTTTCCAACAAAATTCGACATTAAACAGTTGCGAAAAAGTCAGCCACGACATCTTGCAGATGAATCGGATCAAGTTTTTGAGAATTGCAACGTTCCACCAATTCTTCAATCAACTGAACATCTGCCGAAAGATCCGATACGGAAATTAATACAGTTATAACACCATCGTATTCTGTCACAACTGCAATTCCGTAGCCAATTCTTGTAGTACTACCGCTTTGGTACGTATTTTGAACAACGATGTATCTATATTCCATCCGAAGCCCTCCTTTCTTAGAATCTCCGTTTGACAATCGTTCAGTTCAAAACGGGAATACAAGAATTGAGTTCTTCAAGGTCAATACCTAAAGCTGCCGAAATGTTTAGAACACTCGATAGCTTTGGATCAGAATCGCCAAGTTCAATTTCTTCCAGTCCTTTGTAACTCATTCCACAAAGCTCTGCGGCTTTCTCAATACTCAAGCCAAGAGTTTCTCTTCGTTCGCGCACCATTCGACCAAAATGTTGCGTTTTCGTCATAATATCACCTCCTTTCCTGAACAGTTTAGGAGGAAATATGTCGAATTACAAAGAACTGTAGTTACTAATTGTGTTTAATTTGTAAACATTAATATATTGCTCAGAGAAAAGTTTGTTTGAAAATAATTGTTTTCACTGGCTTTTCTGTTCTTGCTTTTCTATATTATTCAGATATTCAACTATTCCGCTATAGGTGTCGTGCTTTTGATAATACTCATCGATAACACTTTTATTCCCATGTTTATCAATATAGCATTGAATGGCGGATATTATTTTCATTGTTTCATTAGCAAAATCACTCATACGCTCTCCTTATACCGCTTAATTTGTTTCTGTTATTGATACTTACTTGCTTGCAAGTTGAACAGCTCGGCGTATTTACCGTTCTTTTTCAAAAGCTCAAAGTGTGAGCCTTGCTCAATGATGTGCCCATCATCGATGACGAGGATCTTATCGGCAAGTGTTGTATTGGAAAGACGGTGTGAGATGGTAACCGAGCTTTTCCCCTCGCTCAGACGGTAGAGTTGCTCGAAAATGCGATCCTCCGAAATAGGATCAAGCGCGGCAGAGGGCTCGTCAAGAATCATATACTCGCTATCCTTAAAATAAGCTCTCGCAAGTCCTACAAGCTGCCATTGACCGCCCGAAAGGTCTTTTGCATTGTCGGCATAATAGCGACCGAGAACACTGTCAAAGCCATTTTCCCAATCCTTGATGATCTCGCTTACGCCGCTGATGTCGCAGGCTTTTTGTAGCTTTTCGTCGTTAAAACGTTCATCAAAATCGGGGAGAGCAATAATTTCACGCAGAGGCAATGCGTATTGAACGTAGTCCTGAAACAGCACGCCAAACACTTTACGAACTGCATAAACGTCGTATTCCTTCAAATCCACGCCGTCGAGCTTGATGCATCCTTCCTCGGGATCATAAAAGCGGAATATCAACTTCACAATGGTGGTTTTTCCGGCACCGTTGAGACCGATGAGTCCTACCTTTTCATGTGGTTTGATGGTAAAGGAACAATTCTTGAGCACGTATTGCTCCGCGTTGGGATAGCGGAAAGAAACGTTGCAAAACTCAATTTGCGGATTGCTCGAGGGCTGGAGCGTTCCCGTCTTTTCGATCTGCGCTTCAATCTCCATAAATTCCTGCAACTCGATGAGTCTGGTGTTATCGTTGAGCAGGCGATTGATGCGGTTGGTTAAGGTTTGTGCTTGACCGCGCAGGCGAGAAACCATGTTAAGGTTATATTGCAAGTCACCAATGCCGATATATTTGTTGATAACGTCGAACACCGACACAGTCAGCACCAAAAATTCGCTGGATACGTTTACCAGCATAATGGCGGTATTGATGATGCGGTGCTTGATATCCACGTTTCGGTTGATGCGGTACATCTTTAGCCAAAGCTCTTTATATTTGTTGATAAAATAAGTGCCAATGTTATTCAGCTTGATTTCAAACTGAATGTCATTGTTGAAGAACGTATCGTGAAAATAGTTTTTTTTTCGGTTTTCACGCAGCTGTTCCTTTTCCAATGCCAGCTTGTACTCGGTGTGGTGCTTATTGTAGAGCATATGAGGGATGAGGAGCGCAAGAGTGATAACGCCGAGCCACCATTTGTAGGCGCAAACGATAATGAGCGTTGTTATGACGTTGATGATTGCCGAAAGAATATCAAATACAAGCCATGACATGCTCATCATGGTACCCATATTGTCTCGTGCGTGCTTGACCTTGTCACCCATTTTGGCGGAATCAAAGAATGCAAGATCCATTCGCGAGGTCTTATCCATCATCGTTTCATCAAGATAGAATTTCAATTCATCCGTGTATCTGTCCTGTACGTAATCATCAAATTTACTCAGCAGGTGTGTTGCAACGAGCAGAATGAGATAAGCGGTGAAGCAAACGATGACCGCTTGCTTGCTTTCTTCAAAACTCACAATACCGTTGATGACCTCTTTCCAAAGCCAAATATTTATGAGCGGTATTGCTGTGGTCGAAAGCAGAACCAAAAGTTTTAAGGAGAAGTAGAATTTAGATGCCAAAAAGCATGTTTTGATAGCAAACCAAACGTTTTTGAACAATACACCAAACATATCTTTGATTTTGTTCATATCATTCCACCTCCTTCATCGTGTACTTTTCGCGTTGCAGGTTATAAAGCTTTGCGTAAAGACCGCCAAGAGCAACGAGCTCATCGTGTGAGCCCTCTTCGGTGATCTTACCACCGTCAAGCACAATGATTTTGTTAGCCATACGCGCACTTGAGATGCGGTGCGAGATCATAATGCCTGTTTTGCCGTTGGAAATGGCTTCAAAGTTTTTGAAGATTCTATCCTCGGCTTCGGCATCAAGCGCTGCAGAGGGTTCATCAAAAATGATAATGGGTGCATTTTTGAAGTATGCACGTGCAAGAGCCACCTTTTGCCATTGACCCTTTGAAAGCTCGGTTCCCGTATCAGAGAATCTACGGCTCATAAAGGAGTCAAGCCCGTTCTCAAGCTTGGGTAAAATATCCTCATACACACCGCTCTGTTTTAGTACGTTTTCAATTTCTTCGTCATTCTCGATGTGATCCAGGTCGGAGAGTGCAATGTTCTCGCGCAAGGTCAAAGGATATTGCACAAAGTTTTGGAAGAGTACCGAAAAAAGCTTGCGTACGTCACGCATATTGTAATCCGACATCGAGTAACCGTCGATGAGAATTTGCCCCGACTCAATTTCGTAAAAACCTAACATTACCTTGATAATGGTTGATTTGCCCGAGCCGTTGATGCCGACCAAGGAAAGCTTATCGCCCTTGTTGAGTGTAAAGGAAACACCTTGGAGCACGTATTTGTTGGTATGCGGATATTTGAAATAAACATTATCAAAGGTGAGGGACTCAAATTCCGCAAGTGTTCTGCCGCCACTTGTTTTCTCGGTTTTGATGCCGAAGAATTTAAACAAACGATTCATTCTGTTCGAAACGCCCCAAAGGGCATTGACTACAAGCCATGTAACGCTTACAAAGGAAGAGGTAACACTTCCCATAAATCCGATATAAAGGGCTACATCACCAATGCCGATCGTTCCACTGATGGCTTTGTAGATCACGTAAATGATGAACGCGATCTCGCCGCTGCGCATAAAGAGCTCGATTCCCATTTTACCAAGTGTCCCCTTTTTAGAGATGGCTTTGTTTGCCTTGACATACTCGTCTCTTTCCTCGCTGTAACGTGCTTTGATGGCATCGGTAAGGTCATAGGTTCGTACGTCCTTGGCTGGCCACGCATCCGTGAGCATCCAACGATAGTAATGGAATTTGCGCACATCTGGTGCTTTTTTTTCGCGGAACTTATCCATTTTATCACTATAATACGCATCAAAGATGTTGCCGGGAATGGTAAATACCAAAAGCATAATTGAAAACCCGAGTGAAAATGCTGAAAGGGTTGCAAACGCAACTGCGAAAGTATAAATGTGCGATGCGAGACCAATAACACGGAAAAAGAGGCTAATTGCAGTACGTTCAACATAACGCATATCATCCACCATGTCTTTGCCCGCAGAAGAATCGACAACATCCATAGGTAGCTCCGACAGCTTTTGGATCATACGGCACCGGTACAAAAACTTTGACTTTTCGTAAATGGTATCTCTTGTAAAGCTCTGTGCTGCTGTAATACCTTGGTGAAAGACAATAGAAAGCCCATAAACAATGACAACCATCAATACCTTTTCAACCTCTGGGGCTTCCACCGTCAGCGCATCGAGGATGTATTTGAGCAGGAATGCCGAGAACAAAGGAAAGGATGTTGTAATAAGCGAGAGTGCAAAATACAGACAGATTAGAAATTTGCTTGACTCAAAAATGAGTTTCCAAGAGTAAGCAATGGATTTGGAAATTAATCTAATTTTACTCATTTTTGTTATCACCTCCGTGTTCTGATATCCGTATAGTTAACTATTTAACCAATGCTTATCAATTTCAGTGGCAACTTTTATCGAATTCTGAATAAAATAGTGACCGATAGAATAAAGCACTCTCTTTCTTTCCAGTAATTTATACATCTTTTTTACGTCATGAAAGATGTTAAA
Organism: Eubacteriales bacterium; assembly: GCA_045532215.1. Taxonomy (GTDB): domain Bacteria; phylum Bacillota; class Clostridia; order Oscillospirales; family CAG-272; genus UMGS1865. The sequence goes on from JAZSFM010000033.1 coordinate 69,469, forward strand.
TCAATAATTTTTTTGGGGGGACAATTTATGTATGCAAATAATCTAAACAAATTCACCCGAAGCTAATTTTTGAAGTATTAATCCAGAAACATGAGCAGTAAGATAACTGTTACACAGGGGTAGCAAGCACAGTTCTCCATCGTCATTTTTAACACGCACATCTTTTATATTTTCCAAACTAAATTTCAAACAATTAGCTATCATTTTTTGCTTATAATAATAACATTCTATTACATTTTCAAAAGAAGATGGATATGTTCGCTTTAAATTATTAGATTTAGCCGCAACTACCAATTTGCTCATGGTAATATTTGCAATTTTTTCACTCATTTGATCAATCATATTATTATCCGTAGTTCCAACACTTATATTAACGACATCAGCATCAATATGTCGACAATATTCTAATGCTATTAAAAAGTCCTCAATTGTCCCATTTATCCAATTCCCTTTGACCACAAAATTTATTATACTAACATTAGGTATATATTCTAATATGATTTTTGCACATATATCCGAGTGGGACAATCTCCCATTCTCCTTGATTTCACTTTCCTTCATTTGATGATCATCTACAATATAAATGTTTTCAACATGAGCTAAAATATCTTTGTTTCCGATCCGATCATCAATAATAATTACTTTATTAAACATACCCTTTATTTAACTACTTTTTGTTTTGGTTTTTGCTTTTTTTTGAGATTTTCCAAAATCACATAGTTTAACATAGCATCCTCCCTATATCTATTAGCAATGTAAAGGTCAAAAATTTGATTTTCGTATTCTTTGTATTCTTTCTTATCTTTTATTTCAGTCGGCGTTTCAGAAGAGAATACGAGCAACCCTTGGTTGATATTGGCGTCGACCATTCTTCTATACAAATATCCCAAACGTTCCTTATCGGTTTTTAAATTCTTCCAAGCAGAGGGCTTTTTTGCTCGTTTTGTTTGGGAGTCGATGGGGTTAGCATCAAAGAAGATCGTTGCTTTTCCCCTGAGCACGGTTTGTATGTTTCTCTCTTTGATTCCCAGCTTTTCGCGAAAGAATTTGAATACGCGTGCGATTTTTTCAAAGATCTTTTGCACCGCGGGCACCACGCGATATCTCCACTTGGTGCACCACAGCTTGCGCAAAGCGTAGTAGATGGCAATGCCATCAAAGAGCATGCCGAACATCACCGTGCCGCGCACGTAGAGATCCTCGGGCTTGACAATGACAAGATACAAAAGCATTGTGACAAAAGCCACGCCCAAAAGGCTCGCTAAAATTTCATAACTGTATTTGCGCAACTGCTTCATATATGCTCACCTCCCGACACGAGAATGACCTCTACGTTCCTTCCTGCGCGTCGCAGAGAATGCAAAAGTCCTGCCATTTTGTCATCCACAAACGGCGTGATCAAATAAATATCTGTTCCGCGAGCAAGCTCGGGTGCGACGGTTTGCAGAATAACGTTGACGGAGTAGTCTCTTTTTTCGTTGGTCGAAATTTTGGCAAACTGCTCTAAAATCGACTTTGTGTGCAAAGTCCCGCTGCCGCAGGGAACGTACAAGTAGCGCGCGTTTCCCGAGGTACAGTTGGCGGCAAAGCCGACGTTCCCGCCGTTTTTGAGCGCTTCGCCGAACAGATAGCAGGCATAGCGAAGTCCAACCTCGATCTGTTCCTCTTCCCCAATAGAGGCAGCGGGGTAAGCGGTCAGATCCAACAGGATCATGCTGTTATAGTTGCGCGAGCTATCGTAGTCGTTGGACATCAGCTGCCGAACACCGCCCGAAAAGCCGCGTGCCGATGCCTTAAAGTTGATGGCACGCATAGGATCTCCCGGTCGGTATGCCCGAATGCCGGATAAAAAGAAGGGATCCTCGATATACTTTCTGGATGCGGTCACCTCGCCCGCGTGGTAAATATCGGGGGCAAAGCCGGCATCGGCATCGTATTGATTGGGATATGCGTAAAACTCGATTGGAGAATCGAGTGTATATTCGGTGCTTCGATAGCGAATAAAAGACGTAAAAAGACGGTAATGGTCTCGTTTATCCGCCCTTACCGTGTGTACCTTTTGCACGGTTGCATGGGGTGGGATGTAAAAAATGCTTGTGACCTTGGTGTGCGTTTTGCATTCGATCTCGTCAACCGTCAATCCGCCGGGCACAAAAAACTCTACCCGAACGCGGAATAGCGGAAACCAGCTTGGATTGCGAATGGTCTCAATCAATTCAAGCGTCTCTCCCACAAAAACACCGTCGGTGGAAAAGCGGCGACTGTAAGCAATTTGATCCAGCGCGCGCAGCTTTGCCCCGCGGTAAAGGGAGAGCAGCAGCCAACCGAGGGCTGCTACAAGAACAACGATCCAAAACCAAAGTGACGTCACGATCCGCCCCACAAAATTTGCGAAACGAATGAAAAATTCCATACCCTGTTACCTGCGCGAGAAGTTGATCTGTTCGCTGGGAACTGCGACACTTTCAAGAATACTCTGAACAAGATTTTTGCCGAGGTCTCCGCGGTGATAAAAGCTGTTGTGAAAAACGATGCGGTGCGCCAACACGGGAACTGCCGCACGCTTGATGTCATCGGGCAACACATAGTTTCTACCGTTGATAGCGGCATATCCCTGCGCCACACGAACAAGCGCGATCATAGCACGCGGGCTTGCACCAAGAATGACGTCCTTGGCACTTCTTGTGCACTCGCAAATTGTGGCAGCATAATCCAAAAGGTCGCGATGCACAAAAACGGCTGCCAGCTCTTTTTTTGCCTCGTTGATGCATTCCGCATCAATCATGGCATCGTTGTTGTCGCTCGCGCTGCCGCCTTGTAGCTTGAGAGATAGAATATCGATGTTTTCGGCATGGGTGGGATATCCCATTGAGGTCTTGACTAAAAAACGGTCGAGCTGCGCCTCGGGGAGCTCGAAGGTTCCCTTTGTTTCCACAGGGTTTTGCGTGGCAATAACCATAAATGGCTCTGCCAGCGTGTAGGTGGTGCCATCGACGGATACCTGATGCTCTTCCATACATTCCAAAAGTCCTGCTTGGGTTTTTGGCATAGCGCGGTTGATTTCATCCACCAACAGAACATTTGTAAACACAGGTCCCTTGATAAAGCGAAATTCCGATTGCTTCATATCAAAGAAGTTAACACCAATGAGGTCGGAGGGGAGCATATCGGGAACACATTGCACTCTTTTGAAGTCAAGGGAAAGGGATTTGGCAAGCGTTTTTGCCAAAACGGTTTTTCCCGTTCCGGGAACGTCGTCAATTAAAATGTG
>JAZSFM010000145.1:0-2173 GCA_045532215.1 Eubacteriales bacterium
CAAACGCGAGTGCGTAAGGAAGAATAGTTTCCACGTAAACGACCAATAATGCACCTATCACGCCTGCAACCGGCTCAACCATGCCCGAAGCCTGACCGTACAAAAAGCTCTTCTTTCTTGAGAAGCCCTCTCTTCGGAGAGGAACAGAAACCGCTGCACCCTCGGGAAAATTTTGTAATCCAATTCCGATGGCTATGGTAATAGCACCCATAAGATTTTCCACATCATAACCACCGTTTTGCAGAACGCCAAAGGCGACGCCGACCGCCAAACCCTCGGGTATATTATGAAGCGTAATAGACAAAATCAGCATTATAATTCTGCCAAAACGCGTATTTTGGCTTTCTTGTGTGTTTGTTAGCTTCCTCCTTGTGAGCGATATGACTTTATCACTTGCCCATATGAATATTGCACCGAATAGAAAACCTGCCGTTGCTACAAAGTAGGCGGGCAGATTTGATGTTGCCTCCGCGCGCTCTATGGCGGGTTGCAAAAGCGACCAAAAGCTCGCCGCAATCATAACACCGGAGGCGAATCCAAGCATAAGGTTAAGTACCTTTTGATTCGGGGACTTAAAAAAGACTACTGTTGCAGCACCGAGAGCGGTTACAAACCACGTGCCAAGTGTTGCAATCAGCGCCATAAATACAACAGAGTTCATATTGCACCTCCTTTATTATTATATTTTTTGTAGATATAAGCGGTGTATGATTTCTCATACAAAGGAGATAAAATTTCGAAGGTGTTAGTGGTATTCGCTTATTAATATGATAATTGGTGCTTGCCCGATCTCACGGGAAAGAGCGATGCGGAGTTTGCTATTGTGAGTAAACGATTGAGCAAAAAATGTAGCGTTGTAATTGCTCCAAACCTCAATAATTGCATCGCAGTAAGCAAAGAAAAAAGGCTTCGGGAATTGCTTCCCAAAGCCAAATTTGGTCGGAGTGACACGACTCGAACGTGCGATCCCCGCATCCCAAATGCGGTGCGATACCAACTTCGCTACACCCCGATAATCAAGTCAATTCGCATCTGGGAGCTTGCTCACAAGGGCGAATGACGACGATTGCTCCGCGAGCCTTCGTCGCAGACGAAGAAGCACAAAGTGCCGCCGCGAAAGTGGCGATGCTCGCAAGGAGTATAATTATTAAATTTTTTTGTAAGTGGTCAAATCTGTGGTCAAAACATTTTGTAGGTGCTTTTTTGAAAAGAGGAACACCCGAAAAAGTCAGTGTTTACAAGGGATTTCGGGCTCTCTCAAAATGAAAAGACAGGAACTGCCTGCACGCTCCCAAAGCAAGCGCGCTACCATTGCGCCACACCTCGTTAGAGAGATTCCTTTCTCTTCTATTATATCGCTTTTCTTCCGATTTGTCAATACCTTATCTCTATAAGCCCGGTGGTAGCGCAATGTATTTTTTTGCTCTTAAAGCAGACAAAAATATATTGACTTTAGCTTGCCGTTTTGTTATAATGTAAGGGAAGGTTTGGCAATGCCACAAGGAGGATTACAATATGAAAGGGAACACCTACCGCTCCCATGAGTTTTTGTATGTGGACAAGAGCTTTTCTGCCCCATACAGCGATTTTACCGATGATTCCGTATTTTCTCCCGAGGAGAGAAAGGAGTATCTGACTCGCTATGCAGAGTATTTGAAAGGCTTTTACGACCTGCCCGACGAATCTTTGTATGCTGCACGCCTTGATGAGGCAAGAGAGCTGACAAAGCGCCTTGATGTGCGTGAGGTCCTGCCGCAGATCTCCACCGAGGAGCATCTGACCTTGATGCAGGCATCTCTTGTGGATGCCCCCCGTACATACCGCGACTGGAGCCTGTATACGGGCAAATCCGTCGTGCAGGACGGCACCCTTCTTCTCAAGGATGCAAAAACGCCACCCAGCCCTGCGGCTATGTATCATATTCCTGCGGGCGCGCGCATGAAGTCTTTTGAGTTCTCCTTCTGGATGGATGAGAAGTATTGCGCTCCTCTCACCAGTACCGTTGGCGTTGTCGTTCCAAAACGCCATATCGATGTGCGTGCGGGCGTTCTGGATCTTCTCCGCATCTCCATTTATTCCAATGGGGAACTCTATGTTTCTCCGATGCAGAACCCCTATCACCACGGGGCAATTCTCGTTGGAAATGTAATGTTTAATGCTTGGCAGACCTGCA
>JAZSFM010000088.1:0-4969 GCA_045532215.1 Eubacteriales bacterium
GCCTCCGACTTATTCGATTCGGAAGAGGTAAAGAGTGTCTTGCGAAATTACCTCGATTCGTGCGGATATCAAAGAACCGTCAACAAAAAGCTCATCGCATTTTGCATCGCTATTCCGGTTGCTGTTATTCTTGCGATACTGATTGCAGTTATCATTTCGTTAGCCTTGGAATCTAAATTTGTTGATACAAACGGACCGGAGAATTTTGCGTTGACCGAAATTACTCGGGACGATATTTTAAGTAAGGATAACAATTACAGAAGTTCGATGGTGTCGGAAAAACATTCCGGACGTCATACAAACATAATTGGAACAAGACTTCGCGATGTCGATTACGATTACATCAGCAGATCGTTTGGAAAGATACATGGGGTTATAATTCTTCAAGCGACCAAAATATCGGGTAATACTTTTACGCTTAACATCAGCAGCTCCGTGGAAGCGGGAAATGCCGAAATAGTAATTATTATTGACGGAGAATATTATTGCTCGGTTGATGTTAATGAAAGCCAAACTGTTACGTTGCAAGATGTTTCCAATAAGGAAGTGATCGTTAAGCTTGCGGCTGAAGGGGCAAAAATGAAAATTGATGTTACTCGCGCGTACTAATAGGGCAAATGAGATAGGCATCTTTTTTGTCAACTCGCGCCAATGCGTCTTGACAAAAAAGATGCCAAACAGAAAACCCGAGATTTTCTCGGGTTTTCTTCGTTTTTCGCCATTTTTCTCACTTTTTTGAAATTCGGATTTTAACGAAAATAAAAAGATGCCAATCGGCATTTTGGGGTAAGAGACCGGAAATGAACCTTTACCACACCATTTTCACGGTAAATATTGAAAAATATCAGAAAATATGATATAATTTATTTAAGAAAGGTGGTGGCACAGTGCAAGAAAACAGCTTAAAGTGTATTCAAGGGAAAAAGATACGTCGACAAGGCTTTAATATTCCTTTGATCATTTTGTATTCTATGATGTTTGCAATTCCATACACCATCTTTGCGATTTCGTGGTGTGTTGGAAAACTTGATACTTATGGTTCTCCCTCTACTTTTTGGACTTCTGTTTTAGTTTGTTTCCTTTTCTCAGTGCCATTTCTTGTTCTGCGCTCATTGAACAAACACTTCTTTGGTAAAATTATTTGCGTTTTGGACGAGGAAGGAATATATTACGCCAATAAAGGAAAGCTTTGCTGGGATTCGATCGAAAAGATCGAATATGTAATAGATTCAAAGCCGAGATATAAAGGCGATTCGGAAAAAACATGGCGAGCCATTATTTATACCCACGGCGGAAAGCATGTGGTCTTGGAAAAAGCACCATTATACATCATATCAAGCATAAAAAAATATCAAAAAAGCCTTGATGTGAAGATCATCGGCGCCAACTCTCTTGTTACGCCCATTTTGATTATGGCAACCATACTCTTGATATGTCCCTTCTATGTGGTTTTGCTGAGAAGTGCTCCCGAAGGCGTGACAATCCCTCATATAATTGTTATGATGATTATTTGTGTTGCGTTGGGAATTGTTCGCCTGCCGATATTCGATGCTTACGATATACAGTACCGCTTTTGGAGCAAACTTCTGCCGAAAAAGCTTCTCTCGCATATCGTGCTTGGATTTTATTATTCATCCTACTTTATCGCTCTTATTATTTTGTTCTATTTTCCCAACTGGGTTGTGGTTTCGCTTTTGGGCATATATCTTGGTATTGTGCAACCGCCCATACCTTCAAAGAACGGTAGTAGTCGTTACAGAACCATTCCGTCTTATAAACAACTGTACGAAATATATATCACCCAAGCAGATTTTTGGGAAGAGCGTATAGCAAAAAGAAAAGCAAATAAAGGCAAATAACACCTTAAATAAGTTGGCATCTTTTTTGTCAAGACGTTCCAAAAAGAGAGTAGGCACGCATTGCGTGCCTACTCTCTTTTTGTCGTCACTCACCCTTCATCGGACTCGGCTCCGCACACCAAAGGTGTAGCGGAATCCGGTCCGGAACCCCCGCCGGAGCTCCGCGGAGGGCGGACTTCCGGGTGGCGCCTCCAAAAAGAGAGACCAATCTTTGTGATTGGTCTCTCTTTTTGTGCGCTTTTAACGAATTGGATGAGTATTTTCGTGTGAAAGCGTCAAGTGCTATTTGAGGTGCGTGAAACTTCTTTTGTGCTTTTTCCGTCATACTGGTTTCCAAATTGGTTTCTAAAACAGAGGTAGAAATGAGACCAAAAAGCAAGTTGAAAGGTTGCAAACGGACAAGGTTTGTGGTATAATGAAATATCAAAGAATTTTGCTCTTAAATAATGCCTATGCTATAATAAAATTGACAAATCAAGAAAGGCGGTATGTTTCATGTATAAATCAAAGCATATTGCAACAAAGCTTAATGAAAAACAATTTTTAAGTCGTCTTAAAACTTTTTGTCGAGAAAAAACACTTTTTGACAAAGGTTATAACAACGAAGATATTTTTGTTACAAAACGCAAAAACAACCGTCTTTGGATCTGCAAGCATTCTGCAGTCGTTGGAAGAAGCGGCGGATATGCTAATGACTGTATTTATGTTCGTTACAGCACAAATAAAAGCGGTTACATAGATGTTGAATACAGATTTGGGAAACTACTGTTGTTTGTTATTCCTTTTATAATTTGCTTTACGGTAGGTATTGCCATATGGATATCGCTTGTATATGACATTATAAGTGGAGCCGTTGCCTTTACCAATGCGCAATGGGGAGGGCTATGTGTTACCGCTCTGTTTTGGATATTTGGATTGGTTGGAATGATGTTTCGTTCCAAAAAGGAAAGGGCGTTGGTAGAAGAACATTTGTTGCGAATATGCAACATTAAATCCTAATGTCATTAAAATTGAAATTTCAAAGTAAAAGAACCCAAAGGTGACACGGTCTAAATCGTGTCACCTGTTTTTCGTTTTGATTGCATCATTTTGAATTTCCATCTCCCATTCGCAAACAATCTCCGAACTTCTTCTAAATTTTATGTACGTATGGAGGAAAACGCGTTATAATTGATCAAAAATAAGTCAAAACGCGGAGAACAAAGTATATGAAACAACAAAAAGGTTTGAGTAGCAAAGGTGCAGTTTTTCAAGTCTCCGATACCAAATGGGGTGCCAAGGTCTGCCTTGGAGTGGATGACAGCGGAAAGCCCATCATCAAACAATTTTCGGGTAAGACAGAAGCCATTGCCAAAAAGAAGCTCCGCGACTTCAAAAAGAGCACAGACTACACGGAAAAACATATTCCAAGCACGGATACCGTGAGAGCTTATTTCACCACTTGGATGAAAGAATATCAATTCCATAAACTGAAACCTTCGAGCTACGATAGGTTGGAAAGTACCGTGGTCAACCACATCTATCCTCACATCGATGGTAAAAACAAACAAGAGCGGTGAACTTCGGTCTGCTACTCTATTTGTCTGTCACCTTTTTGCGCGTGCATTGTGGAAAGTTGATAACAAATTGTAAAAAAACGTAATGAATATTGTAAAAATATCCAAATTTTCTTTACAGAACAAAAAGTGGTGTTATACTATAAGTACCGGGTAATACCTTATGTACCAATATTCGGTAAAAAATATTCATTTTTGGAGAGTAAAAAATGAAAAAAATTATCAGAATCCTCGTTCTTCTATCCTTGACGGTGATGCTCTTGATGAACATAGCATCTTGCGAAAAAGTTCTATACGAAAACCCGTACTTGGATGGTCCCGCCCCAATCGAGGAAACCACAACTAGGCCCGTAACAGATCCGAATCAACCCGATCCCCACGAACATGCCTTTGGCGAATGGGTAGAAACCAAACCTGCCACTCACTTGACAGAGGGTGAGCAAACCCGTCGTTGCGAGTGCGGTGAAACCGAAACTCAAGCGATTGCGAAAACTACCGAACATACCTTTGGTGAATGGACAGTAACAACTCCCGCTACTCACCTTTTGGAAGGCGTAGAGACCCGTTACTGTGAATGTGGCGAAAGCCAAACTCAAGCGATTGAGAAAACCCCCGAACATACCTTTGGTGAATGGACAGTAACAACTCCCGCTACTCATCTTTTGGAAGGCGTAGAGAGCCGTTACTGTGAATGTGGCGAAAGCCAAACTCAAGCGATTGCGAAAACTACCGAACATACCTTTGGCGAATGGACAGTAACAACGCCTGCTACTTGTATAACAAAGGGCGAAAAGGCACGTTATTGTGAATGTGGCGAAGTTGAAAAAGAAGACATCGATATTGTTCCTCACAATGAAAACGGCAACATCGCTCACGTTGAGGCAACCTGTACTGAAAACGGTGTAGTTGGCGGTACCTTCTGTACTGTTTGTAACTATAACAAGGAAGCGGCTGAAGCAGTTCTTGAAAAACTCGGTCACAACGCCGACGGCTCCATAGAGCGTGTTGAAGCAACCTGTACCGAAGACGGTGTAGTTGGCGGCACTTACTGTAATCGTTGTAACGATGGCAAGACAGCAGTTGAAGCAGCTATTCCAAAGCTCGGGCACAACACCAGTGGTTTTGTACAGCATGTTGAGGCAACCTGTACCGAAGATGGCGTAATAGGCGGCACTTACTGTAACCGTTGTAACGATGGCAAGGCAGCAGTTGAAGCAATTATCCCTGCAGCCGGTCACAACACCGAAGGCACGGTAGAGCACGTTGATGCAACCTGTACCGAAAACGGCGTAGTTGGTGGTACTTTCTGTACTGCTTGTGAATACAACAAGGCAGCAGCTGAAGCAGTTATTCAAAAACTCGGCCACAACAACGAAGGCAACATCGATCACGTCGATGCAACCTGTACCGAAGACGGTGTAGTTGGGGGCACTAACTGTAACCGTTGTAACGATGGTAAGGCAGCAGCCGAAGCAGCTATTCCCAAACTCGGTCACAACACCAACGGCTTTGTAGAGCGCGTTGAGGCAACCTGTACCGAAGATGGCGTAACAG
>JAZSFM010000028.1:0-3493 GCA_045532215.1 Eubacteriales bacterium
TTGAAATCCCAATATCCGCCTGCACTGAAATTCTCATACTTAGAGCAGAAAGTGATCAGTTTGATGAAATCGGGACTTTCATACATTTCCTTGCAAGAGGAATACAGACTTTTTAATCCATCGGATTTCAATTCATATTTCTCTAAAAGCTCGCCATATGCCTTAATGAACAGCAAGGTGCGCTTTAGGCAAAGTGCTTGCGCTTGCAGGATATTTTTAGCTGTTGCGGAAGAAGCCGTGCCCGTTGCGTTCAGCCGATATTCGTCCCTGCCTGCCGTATTTTGTGTGATCCGCAGTTCCTCAAATCGCGCGGATAGTGACGCAAGCTGTTCAAGCAAAGCGGGATTGTTTACGAAATCCTTTGCAACCGCTTGGCGGTACAGGATTTCATTTTTATCGTTTGTCAGATCCGACACTACTGAAAGGAAACGCTCACGCTTTTTCACGTCAGCACAAATATGCGAAAATGAACGGTCAAGCGAAAGATGGTATAGAATTCTGCTCTGAATCGGTTCGGCAGAATTTTTGCGCTCGTTCAAATACAAAATGCTAATTGCCATGACCGCACCTCCTTGCAGCTAAAGAGTCTTTATCAAGGCGATACTTTTTGAGTATATCTGATGCATACGATGACGCACTTCCTTTAGACCTCACAATACGGAAGGTACGCTTGTTAGCATCCGACAAATCTACCTCTGCCGAGAGGACCGGATAATCAAGCGACATAACCTCGTGGAAGTGGGTAACGTACAAACCAAATTGTTTGCTTTCCGCGATTTTTGCAACGGTGTCAGTAAGCAAATCAAATCCACGCTTGTCATCGGTGCCGCTAAAGGTTTCATTGAAAAATAAAAACGCTGTCTTATTCTGCGCAATGTTCAACATTTCCTCGATGCGCTTTCGTTCCTCATCCAGCCTGCCGGTATTGTCAAAACGCTCGTCCCTCGGAAAATGCGAAAGGACGATATCGAACGGATATATTTCAGCTTCCTTTGCAAATACGGGACAGCCAGCAAGAAAAAAGATCAGATTGATTCCGAGTGCGCGGAGATAAGTCGTTTTACCGCCGCCGTTTGCACCAAGCAAAAAACAGAAAGGCTCATTTTCAGTGAAATCTGCATCGTTTGGAATGATGGTTTCACAGTTTTTTGCTAAAAGAGAAACATCGTAAAGTTCTTTTGCTATGTATTGAGGTGTTTGAGAAATCTTTGCAATACAGTGCGGAACACCGAGCTTGGTTACACGCTGTATCAACCCGTGTATCTCCAAAAAGAATTTAATTTCGGAGGTATGTGTAGTCGGTTCATAAAAATCAACATCGGCATATTTGGCAATCTCCGCTTCAATCTGTGCAATCTTATCGGCATATAGTCGGCACATTGCATCCGAGAACGACAGATTGATTTTTGCATTCTGCTTTTTCTTTTTCGGGATGGCAAATCCAAGTTTTTCCGCACTCATGGAAATGTTGTCAATTTCGCTTACGGCATTGTAATCGGGAGTGAGCCAATTCTTATCAGCAAAGGACAAAAGACCAACACTCATTTTGTGAAGCAGCTTCTTTATCTTTTGCTCCGATTCTTTCATATCGGAAAGGATACTGATCTTATCCGCTGAAGAAAAGTAATCTGCTACTTCTACAAACAACACTCCGAGATTACTCATAGAAGCAAGAGCCTCGCAAGATGCGATATATGCTTCGAGCATTTCCGCTTGACGGTAGTACCTATCAATCGAAATCTTGGCGTCTCTTAACAAGTGCAACGTTCTCTCGGTTGCAAGTAAAGAAGAATGTAACTCTTCTACTCGCAAAAGATTTTCTTCATCATCGAGCAGCGCAAACAGCTCGTTTCGTCGCACGATCTCGCCTGGCTCACAAGGATGTTGCAAAACAGCAATCGATTGTGAACTCAATATCTTATCAATTTGCAGATCCGAAAAAAGCGTATTTGGCAACGAGATTGTTCGGAAATTGTTTATCAATCGCGGTGCATTAATCATAGAGCACTCTCCAAATCTCCTAAAAGACGGGGCAAGGAATCAATCTCCATACCGTTTACGATCTCGCCCGCGCCTACAGTTACCTCGCCACCGTGATACGGTTGTCGCTTGAACTCCATCGAAACAGGATTGACCAAAAGAACGCGTCTTGGAGTTTTGATCTCCCATTCATCCCTGTATTTGTAGCGAAAGTCATAGACAGGCATAGGTTTCGGCTTGCTGTCGATAGGAAAACGAATCCCCTGTCCTATAGAAGAAATCAATGCGATAAAGTTGCGGATAAAGTATTCTCCGTTTTCCTTCAAAACCAAGATCGAAAACCGTCTTGGCATACCAAACAGTTTGACGGCAAACACCTCGTTTGCGGTTTCGATGTAAAAGTCGCATTTCTTTGCGTGCTTACTTCCAAGAAACCCAAGCAGGTGTGTCGAGTAAATTTTGTATTCTTTTGCGCGGCAAAGCCTTTTGATCTTGTACGCGCATTTCAGCCGCTTGAAAAAGCAACGGATATACGGAAAGAATACAATAAGGGCAACAATGCCTATCAGTGCATACCAAAATTCCATTTACATATCCTTCTTTCGGTAAGCAATATAGATCAGTGGTGTTTTGCCAACCACAACAGGATATGGCAAAAGATTTTGATTCACAATGGCAAGAAGCTGCGCTTTTACATATGCCCCCATAGCCCCTGCGTGTACGAAATATTCTGATTCATCCACGTGCTTGGGAACGCGGTTCTTGGTCTTTGACCAAAGTTTGCGCAGATCTTCGGAAAGCAGCTCGAAAAGCTCCTTCTTGATTGCTTCGCAAACGGGATTCCAATGCTTTGTTACTTCTGCGAAAGGTAATGCCGGAACATCCAATTTGATTTCGCCGTCTGCACCGCGCTTCAAGATACAAAGCTTTTCAAATTCGGGAATCAGCTCGTAAAGAAGCTGGTTGTCGGTCTTTACATCGCAAGGTAGGAAGGAAGCGTAAAAACGCAGTATGCTTTGCAGAGAGCATCGGTATTTGAACAGATTATATGCCCAATGCGCCTCACCGAAAAGCGATTGACAATCGAACATCTGACAATCAAACTTACCGTCATCATTCGCACTGTATCCGACGTATACCGGACCTGAGCCATCGTATGGATTATCTCGCTTTTGATTATGCTCATATACGGTAACGGTTGCAAGCCATCTACCTGCATCGGGACGCTCGGGCGGCTGTTTAGGAGTATGTTTCGAATCGGGACGGGTCTTGCGCAAAACATCATGTAACACCTGATTCATCACAAACAAAAGCATCGTTGCTTTTTGCTTGTCGGACATCTCCGCAAAGTCATCACGTTGTGTCAGAGGTTCAAGGTGTTTCCAAACGATCTTCCAAACACGAGAAGCATATCTATCGGCAAGCTTTTCTTGCGCTGGGATATCACCAAAGGCATCCTCGTATCTTTGCACGAAGCAGCGGGTATATACAAGCCCTCCCGAAGTTCTGCCCA
>JAZSFM010000055.1:0-3160 GCA_045532215.1 Eubacteriales bacterium
CTCCTTGGCACACAGAACGACATGGCTACGATCCGACTTAAATTCCTTGTAGGGGCGATTCACGAATCGCCCGTTGTTACAAACGATAACCGTTTGTTTTCGGACCGTCGGGGACGCCGGTCCCTACAAAGAAAAACTAAATTTGTAGGGGGCGACGTCCTCGACGCCCCGCTTTAACGAATTTGAGCAAAACGAAAACAACGGCGAGAGCGGCCAAACGGTAACTCTCGGCGGTATTCTTATGTGCTAATTGTTTTCTATAGGATGATTTAGGCAATCTCTTTCGAGTGCATTCAAAAAAGCGGTTGCTGTATAAACGGTATATTCCCCCACTCTATCTCCAACATCTAAATCGCGACCGCTTTCGGAGTGAATCACCCTTTTTGATGTTGGAAGAATGATAAGAATTTTGGGGGAATTGCTTTCAAAATCATAGCGAAAAAATGTCATTCTCCTGAACAGATGGACTTGCCCTAAACGGTAATCATAAATAATAGAGCCCTCGCCATAGTTTGTCAATATCATTGTGTCATATTTTCGCAACGAGTAAACAAATTTACATTCGTACCTCGTGCCGCGGTGCACTACCGAAAAATCCGCCTCGTTTTTACGTCTATTCTCTAACGGAAACACTCCACCGATCTGCTCCAATATTACTTTTTTTGAGTCGCAGAGAGCAGCTAACTTTGTAACAAAGGCTTTTCGTTTCCCCACAGCCCTTGCATACCGCGCGGAATAAAAAACTATTTTGATGATCAACAAAACAACCGCGACGATCCATAATTTGCTCAAAAAGAGCAATATAATGCGATAATAATTGGCAACACATTCAATAGCGGCGGGCGCAAAAAAAGCGCCCAAGCAATAAATCACAATTATAAACACACATCTTGCAAAAAGATGCAAAATTGTTCCGTTATTCTTTTTTCTTTTCCCCTTCTTTGTTTTGTTATTTGCAATAAACTCTTTAGCAAGAGAAACAAGCAACAAAATTTGTAGTGCCCAACAAAAGATCTCCCCATCGTTGTGTGCAAAATATTCGATGGAAAACATAAAAGAAGTGAGAAGAATGCCGCCATGGAATACCAAAAGTAGAATATTCGAACCCAAGGCAAATGCGCCAACGACAACCAAAATTTTTAGAGAGGTTATGATTTTACTTTTTGTATTTTTCACTCAAGTTTCTTTCATTCCATTGTAAGATACAAAAAATGTTTCGTCTTATTTCACATTAAAAAATGCCCCAATCGCAGGCGACGTATTTTCATCATATTTTAGCCAACCGCTTGCAACCGCATACTTGATGACGGAACCGAGATTATAACCTGCAGTACAAATAGTGTTCAGCAATGCATCAACCATTGTCTTATTATTGCGAATATTCTCCGGCAGATCTTCATTCAAAATTTCACGCAAGGTTTGGTTGATGTTGTCGATCAATTCCATAATTTTGATATGCAATTCTGTCCTTAGATTGCTATTGCTGATAAATTCCGCACTTTGATTTTTCTTCTTGGCAAATTTTATAAAAGCTTTCGCTGTCCCTTCAGATATAGCAACCACATTGGGGATAAATTGACCGTCTTTTTGATGGGCATATCCATAAGTGACAAGTTTTTCGGCAATAGAAAGATTGGTTGGTTTCTTTCCCATCACCATTGAATAGAGTTCATAGCACTCCTCTTTTGAGAGGAATGGTGGAGTTCTACGATCTATCCCTTTATACACAAAGCGGAAATGCTTAAAACCATTATGTTGACAGTGATATCCTACGCCTTCAGGGGTTAAGTCACACTTTTCATAGGCAAGAACATCCCAAATGCCGCCGCTCGGTCTTTTTGTTTGGCCAAATTCGGTTTTCGGGGAACTTTTGCAAAGCGCATACCAAGCTTTATAAAAATTCGGTAAAAGCGTCCATTTTGCGTCATCATAACTTTGATAAGCACCGTAATAACACAAGCCTGCTTCCTCGTATTGTGCCATCAAAAGATCTGTTGCTTCGGTCATACACGCCACCAACTGCGGCATAATGCCCTCATAATAAAAATGAATCTTTTCCTGCATCTCACGGCTAACGATAGGAAAGTTTGTTTCGTATTTGTCGCCTTTTTTGACAAGCAATGTTTGCCATGTTAGATGTTTTACCGTATCTTCCATATACGGCAAAGCAACACCTACTTCGATTGCAAGCTCTTCTGCCGTCATAGGATTGTCATAACACGCGAGGAAAATATTTTGATTCAATTTTGGATCCATCAATACCCACGGCTGACCGTGTTCTCCGGGACACGTACAAATATTGGAATACGTAATCTCTTCCGGCTTATAACTTCTTTTTCCAAATTCTCTTGCCATATCCATACCTTCTTTCAAAATTTCTCTTGCACGGAAAAGTCGGGACTTGACCGTGTTTTCGGGGAGTGAGAGGGCTGATGCAATTTGGCGAATGCTCTTGTTTTCGATGTAATAGGCGACGACGATGTTGCGATAATCGCTTTTGATGAACGCCAGCTCTCGCCGAAGCAGAGACATTTCTTCTCTGTGTATCATTTCATCAAGGATGTTTTCGTTCTCGTCCTCAATTTCATAGTCACCAATGTCGGAACCGCTTAACGCTTCTTGGCGGCGGTGCTTTTCGTTTGCCCACCCGGCATAGCAGTTGCGCGCAATTTGCCATACCCAAGCCGAGAAGCTTGTGGGAATTGTTCCTTTGTTCAGGGCTGTGATGATTTGGAGCGCGATCTCTTGTGTCAAGTCCTCTGCCTCGACTTGGTTTCCCGTCTTTTTGAGACAGAAATAGAAGAGTTTTTCCATATAATTCTCTGCAAATTCTTGAATCATTCGTTCGCGCAGTTCGTTCGCTTGTTGCATCTTCTCACCTCCTTCGCTCATATAGTGTGGCATTTTGAAATTTGGTTGCGTGGATTTTGAAAATTTTTCTATTTTTTATTTTTGGACCGTCGAGGACGCCGGTCCCTACAAAGTGAAATTACTTGCTTAACGGTAAACAACTCTCTTAACGGGCAGGGTCTTGGAGGTGCCTGACCGTTAGCTACAGCAAAAGCGAGGTTTCACCTCGCGTCGCCCGTCTATCCGTGTGTTAGGAGTCATCTTTTTATATTTTTTTGTGCGAGAGTTCTTGAAGGGGTGTGGGGGAACT
>JAZSFM010000062.1:0-13379 GCA_045532215.1 Eubacteriales bacterium
ATGCTCGGCGTGTCCTATCTTTTTGCTTATCTAAATTCCGTCACACCGTCATCGGTGTAAACGTTTGTGCGTAGAATCGAGTAGGATTCTTGTGTGGGGTCACCCGAAAGGATACCGAGACGCTCTTTTGCCGCACTGATCAGCATTTCGGGGTTGAGGTTTTCGGTGTTGCCCGCACGCAGAATTGCCGTAATGGCAATCTTGCCATCCTCGGTGCAAACCGTCTCAAACTCGCGAATCAAATGTGTCAAGTCAACCTCTTTCTCACCTGATTTGGATTTTTTTATCACCAAAAGGGGGGAGGTCGTAAAGAGAACTTGCAGCTTTTCTGCCATCTCTTCATCAGCACCGGCAAAGTTGAGATTGATCTCATATCTTGCCCACGCGATGTCGGCAAACTTGCTTGTCGGCTCGTACGCATCCAAAACTTGCATCTCATCGGTCAGCTCGCGGTTGAGCAGATTTTTCACTTCTTCGCAAGGAATATTTCGGTCGACGCGCAAGTCGATAAATTCGCATTCACTTTCGGTACCAACCGAGAGGGGAAGTCCAAATACCACCTTTGCGTGAGGATTGAAGCCCTGCGTGTACCACATCGGAATGTTGGCACGCACAAGAACACGCGCAATAGTGCGTTGGAGATCAAGGTGCGATATGTATTGCAAGTCTCCTACCTTGCGGAACTTGATACGAACGATGCGAGAGCCCTCAACGGGTTCCCAAACGTTCTTATCTTGCTTTTGGGGGAGAGGAGCGTCACTTTCTGTTTCTGCCATTTCCTTGCAACCGGGACAAACGGCACGCACACCACCGAGTTTGTTGGCACCGCACGCCGAGCAATGCTCACGGCAATTGGGGGTGGTTGTTTCACCGTAGGCCTTTGCTTGCTCACGCAAGAAGAATTCCTTGCTCACGCCGCAATCAATAATGTCCCAAGGCAGAATTTCATCATTGCCAAATTTGCGGTTGGCATAAAAGGCAGGATCAATACCCGTACGCTCGAATACGGAGAGCCATTTGTCATAATCAAAATATTCGTCCCAAGCATCAAATACAAAACCTTCTTGGCAAGCAAGTTCAAGAGCATCAGAGAGGCGACGGTTGCCGCGCGCGAGGACTGCCTCAATGCGCGATACCTTTG
Source organism: Eubacteriales bacterium (assembly GCA_045532215.1). Classification (GTDB taxonomy): domain Bacteria; phylum Bacillota; class Clostridia; order Oscillospirales; family CAG-272; genus UMGS1865. Next base: position 1,142 of record JAZSFM010000062.1, read on the forward strand.
CATCGTGATGCACATATCTGACGTGCTTGTTTTTGATTTTGGTCTTTAGATACTCTTGCTTTTCGGCAAGCATTTCCATAGTATCCTGCGTCTCCCATTGGAAAGGCGTGAAGGGCTTGGGAATGAAGCAGGAAACGCTGACTGTCACCTGCACAGGGCGTGCTTTGTTACGGTTTGGATTTTGGTAGTAAGCATCCACCACGTGCTCGGCAAGGGTAGCAATGCCCTCAATATCCTCAAGCGTTTCGGTGGGAAGACCGTTCATAAAGTAGAGTTTGACCGAGTTTTTGCGTGCATCAAACGCCACGTTGACAGCGCGCATAACGTCTTCTTCGCGCACGTTCTTGTTGATGACGTCGCGCAATCTTTGCGTACCCGCTTCGGGTGCAAAGGTCAGGGAGGAAGAGCGAACCGATTCAATGCGGCGCATCAAATCCTTGTTAAAACTGTCCACACGCAGGGAGGGCAGAGACAAACTGACCATATTGTCGTCGGTCCAATTTAAGAGCTTATCGCAAAGGGGTTCGAGCGAGGTATAGTCGCTGATGGAAAGAGACGAAAGAGAAATCTCCTCATATCCTGTCGAGTTGTAAAGCTCCTTTGCCTGACGGTTGAGCACATCGGCGCTTTTTTCGCGCACAGGGCGGTAGATCATACCCGCCTGACAGAAACGGCAACCGCGGATGCAACCGCGATAAACCTCGAGCATAATGCGGTCGTGCACCGTTTCAATATAGGGCATAACAACCTTGTCGGGGAAGTAGACCTCATCAAGATCTTTGATGATTTGCTTTGTGACCTGTCTCGGAATATCATCATAAATAGGCGTATATGCCTTAATGGTTCCGTCCTCGTGATAAGTAACTTCATAGAGAGAGGGGACATACACACCGGGGATGGTTTTGGCGGCTTCGTGCAAGAAATTGGCGCGTGTGTAGCGGCCGTCTTCCTTCATTTGGATGTAAAGGCGTGTGATGGCAGGGAGCATCTCTTCACCCTCACCAATGTTGAACAGATCAAAAAAGTCTGCAATCGGTTCGGCGTTGTAGGCGCAAGGGCCACCGCCGATGATGAGAGGATCATTTTCACCGCGATCCTTTGCACGCAGCGGCAGCTTTGCCAGCGTGAGCATATTGAGCACGTTTGTGTAGCACATTTCGTACTGCAGCGTGAAGCCAATGAAATCAAAAGCAGAGAGGGGATCGCCACTCTCCAATGCGGTCAAGGGCAGGTCGTGCTCGCGCATCTTCTCTTGCATATCGGTCCAAGGGGTAAATACGCGCTCGCACCAAATGTCGGGGTGCGCGTTGAGCGCGCCGTAGAGCAGTCGCATACCGAGGTTAGACATACCGATCTCATACGTATCGGGGAAGCAGAAAGCAAAACGCGCTTTTACGTTGGCTTTGTTTTTGATAATCTCACCGTACTCGCCGCCTGCATATCTGCCGGGCTTGGAGACCGATTTGAGAATGGTACTGTTGAGTTTGGTAGAATGGTTCATAATGTTCCTTTTTTGCGTGGTTTATTTTTCGCGTTTGAGATGAAGTGTTTGCTTGTTGATGATTGAGAGAGAAAGAATTGCCGAAACAACAATCCAAGCGAGATAATAGAACCCAAAAAGGGCAGAGGTCAGGATAGATTGTTGTGACAAAAGCATCAGAACAAGAGTGCCGATGCAAGCCATCAATGCGGCTGCCGCTTGCAAATAAAAACTCAGTTTTCGGGTTTCGTTAATCTTTTTTGCGGCATAAAGCGGATTGACGATGTGGGATTCGCCACCCAGAGCAACCGCGCCGGTATCCGAAATTTCAAGCAGAGCATCCGATTCATACTTACCGGGTTTGATCACACGTACGGGAACGGCATCCGCAGGGCGTAACTGTTCCAAAAAGTCTTCTCTCAAATTTGGATCGTAGGATTGAATCGCCACCGAGGTATCGGGGTCTGCCAAACGCTCGGCAATGACCTCAAAACGGGGGTCAAGTGCATATTCAATATCATAGGTCAATTTGAGAATACCGTCAACGGCAAAGTACAAAAGCCCTACGTTTGTAGCACGACGCAGAGAGCGGTCAGCAGTTTCACGCGGAATGCGAATACCGCTTTTTGCAAGGAAGGTTGCCTCGCCGGCAATGACGTGGTATTGATTATCGATAATCGCCTCAACGCCCGTGTCGGCAATACGAACGAAAGCAACGGTAGGATCAGGGGATTTTGTAGCAGTTGCTTTGCCGATTTCTTCTAAGCTTCCACCAATTTTGCGGAAGAGGATGCCGGCAAGCTTCAAATCTCTGCGCAAATCATCGTTCTTCTCACGCACCGACATTTGTGCACAACTTGTCGCGCGGCAAAGACGATAATCGTTAAAAATAACGGTTTTGGATTCGTTGTATTCTTCTACTGCTTCTTCACCAATGAGCGCACAGTTGTGGTGTGTGAGTAGATTGTTGGCGTGAGAGAGCGGGAAGAAGAACCCGAAGCAAGCCACACCGGGCATACCGAGTACAACAATGGTAATAAAGGTGTTGAGTGCATCTTCCAATCCCGAAACAAGCGCTATAATAAAAGCCGCCAAAAAGCCCAGGATGAGTGGAAGTGTGAGTAGAATACGGAAGGGGGCATACGCGGCTTCCATTTCGTTAAAGCGACGGAAGAATCCCATTGTGAGAGATGCCTCGTGAACGTGATAGAACCCCTCGTCAAGGTCATCATTGATGATTTTAATCAACTTTTTGCCCTGTTTCAGTTTCTTTTTTCGGGGCTCTGTGGGGTCAAGAACGGTTTTGGGAATGTCGGTTACCAAGAGACGGAATACGCGCATTTCGCTTGTTAAGCGGAACATATCGCAAATCGCAAGCAGCAAAAGGCATCCGGTAGCCACGCAGTTCAGTCGCATCAGCGGGATTTGCAAAATCATAGCAACTATGTCATAGGCAAATGTCAGGGGCAAAATCACCGCTAAAGTGGAATAGGGCGTTGGGTGAAGTTTGAAATAACTGCGAATGCCTGCATTGAATTGCTTATAGGAAAGCAGCGTTGCCAGTACCATTACGAGGGTAGAAAGAATGGGGAACAGCGGATCACTGTCTTTGCCAAACGTCTCATACGCACCGCCAATAATGGCAGGGTAATCCAAAAGTAGCACCGCCAAAAGGGCAAGCGTTGTCAAAATGGTACGCCAAATCAAATGTCTGCGGTCGTACATATATTTTGCCATAGAGCGCGACTTGTTTTCGGGAGTGATCGAATCTTGACCGCAATATCCGAATGCCGTGCGGTAACGCTTATTGCTTTCACGCGACATACGGTGCAAATGATCATATTTGAGCTTTTTGAGGTTTTCATAGCCAACCAAGCGACCAAACTCGCTCTCATAGCCCATTTCAAAAATCATTTCGATATCGTCTTCCGAAAATCCGCTACGATGCTTGATGATTTCCATCGTGCTCATTCTCTGCTCTGCCTTTTCTTCGCGGCGCATCTGCATCCGTTGCAAAAGGTTGGTGGGCTTTTTCTTTTGTTGGATTTCTTCGGGAGCATCAATCGGAATTTCTTCGGCAACCGACATATCGTCGGTGTCTATAAATTCGTCAAACGCATCGTCAAGTGCTTCATCCAATGCCTCGTCATAGGAGCGTTGTGTTTGCCCAATGGTTTGCAAAGGGCGCACACGCTTGCGAGGTGCGCTTTTTTTGATGGTTGCCGCACCTGTTGATGTAGTAGATGATTTTTTTGTAGAGGGCAGAGAAGTGTTTGCACCTTTCACCGAGCGCGAACCTGCCTTTTGTGACGTCGGGGGAGTCGTCTTTTTTTGTTCGGGAGCTGCATTTTTCTTCGCCTTTGGCAGTTCCGAAATATTGTTATCCTTCATAGTGGCTCCTTTCCGATAGAATATCGAGAAAACGGGATGTTAAGAATGATGTTGACGAGCGGCTTCTGCCAAGAGAATTGCCGCCGCAGTGGAAACGTTAAAGGAATTGACCTGACCGTACATAGGGATGGAAACAATGGCATCGCAGGTCTTTTGCACGATTTGAGAGACACCGTTGCCCTCACTGCCAAGTACAATGGCGCAACCGCCCTTGAGGTTGGTATTGTAAACGCTCTCACCGCCCGCTTCGGCAGCATAGGTCCAAATGCCTTTTTCTTTCAGTGCTTCAACGGTGGATGCGATGTTGGCAACCTTTGCTACGGCAAGATGCTCGATAGCACCTGCCGACGCTTTGGTTACAAGGGGAGTAAGTCCCACCGCACGGCGCTTGGAAATGATAAGACCGTGTGCGCCGCAGCACTCGGCGCAACGAATAATAGCGCCAAGATTGTAAGGATCGGTAATGCCGTCGCAGATGACGATGAGAGGATCCTCACCACGCTCTTTTGCAATGTCGAGAATATCCTCAACCGTGCAATATTCTTTTTCAGCAGCAAAAGCAATCACGCCTTGATGTGGAGCATAGCCCGAAATGGCATCCAGCTTTGGCTTTTCGGTTTCAATCACGGGAATGCCACGCTCGATGGCTTGCGCCACGAGAACAACGATAGAGCCCGTGCGCTCACCTTTTTGAACGAGCAATTTATCAATGTCGCGTCCCGATTTGAGGAGTTCACCAACGGCATTGCGACCAATCACAGCACCGTTTTCATATTCGCCGTGAATACCCGTATCTTCACCCACAGAGGGGGAATTCTCTTTTTTTGAATCATAGCGCAGAGCGCGATTTTTTTGATTATTGTTTTTGCGTGTTTTGTCAAAATCGCGACGAGGCGCGCCATTCTTTTTCTTTTCCATAGATGTAGGACTTGTCCTTTCTACAATCAAACATACTTTTCTACCTATAATTATATCACATTAAATGATTTTTGTATAGAGGATTTTGAAAAAATGTCGTCTTTTCGGGAATTTTTCGTTCAACACAACACGACAAAAATCAACAAAACGGGAAGAAACCGTAGGTTTCTTCCCGAACTGTTTGTTATTGTGGCTTTTTGAACACCCACTCCGCGGGATTTTTGGTAAAGTCTTGTTCCTCTGGGAGATAGTGTTGTTCTTCTTTCCAATAAATTTTGCGATCATTGACATCTTTGTAGAATGCGCGCGCTTTCTCTGCGTCGGGGCGCACCATCAGGGATACGTATGTCCATTGCAGGCGAGAACGCTTGACGTTATCAATTTTGTCACCTGCATCACGCTCGGCGGCATCCCACCAAGATTCGATGGCATCGTAGACCACTTCATACGTTTCGCGGGGAACGGTCATGAAGGGACGCTCGTAAATGTTGATGTGTTTTGCCTTTGCCGCGCCGTTGAACCAATCGAGGAACGCACGAATGTTGCGCCATCCTTTGCCGTAGTAGGCCTCGAGGAAACCGTTGATGAGAAGCTGATAGGTCGATTCCGCCATCATCGGCTCCCAAGCAAGTTTTGCAAGCATATAGGCGCGCAGCTCGGCGAACTCGCCCGAAAAAGATTGATAATTACCCTCGGGGTACATTCCCTTAACACCGTGCTCCGCATAAAAGCGCATATTGTCGCGCAGAACGTTGAAGTTGGGATAGGGGGCAAGATAGTTTGCGAAATTGGTGACGTAATCCCAAATATAGATGCGATCGCAAACGGTGTTCCACGCTTCCAAATCCTTTACGTATGCGCGATTGCGAGAGCAAGCATCGGTTGAGAGCGGATGTGTGAAACAGCACTCAAAGGAGCAAAGACGAATGATGACGTTAGGGAGAGGTTTTGTATATTTTGGAACGTTGCGCGTATAGCGATAAGCCAAGGTCTCAATCGCAACCTCGGGGTAATCATCCTTAATGTCAGCGGCAACGGCGTTGACAAGGCGCAAAAGGGTTGCCATGTGGCTGCCTTCCTCGGCGTCAATAGCGGCACAGCGCTCGCATTTGCAGTATTTTTCGTTGTCATTTTGCGAAATGGAGACAAGACGAACGGAAGGGTCTTTTTTGAGCCAATCGCGCGTATATTGAATGGCTTTTTGAATTACCTCGGGATCAGTCAGGCAGGGCTGTTGACTCTGCGGGCAACCCGTGATATTTTCCATTGTGTGCACAAATTTACCCGCCCACTTCATATATCCGCCGTGGCGAGGATCATTACTTGTGTGTGTGTTAACGCGATTGGCAATGCGCCATTCGAGATCGTCTTCACCAAGATAGAAGCTATCCTGACGGTACTCAAAAACAGGTGAGAAGGATTCGTTGAGCTCGCCTATTGCACCGCCGTCGCCCCAGCTCGTTACTCCGGGGGCATAGTGGCGCACAAGAAGATATTTCTCCAAAAATCCGTAAACACCATAAATAATTCCGCGCGGACCACGACCGATAATTGTCAGTTTTCCGGACGTGTTGGTGATAGAGTATCCCTCTTCATCGGTGAGATCTTCCTCAATGTGAAGATCAATTACGCCCTTACCGCCAATCATTTTTTCACCAGTGATCGTTTCAAGCCAACGGCGCATAATGTCGCCCGCATATTCCTCGGCAGGGGATGCACCACACTTGATATCATATTCGAGAGCGGAAAGACCGCAAAGCAAAATGTTTCCCATAATATTCCTCCAAAAAGATAAAACAGATAGTCACATCTTGTCACTATTATAGCACAATTTTCGTCACGTGTCAATGAAAACAAAGAGAAAAGGAAGGTCAACGCCTTCCTTTTTCTTGTATCAATTCAATTTATACTTCAATCTCAAATTATCGGCAATCATGGCGATAAATTCGGAGTTGGTTGGCTTGCCGCGGTTGTTTTGAATCGTGTATCCAAAATAGGAGTTGAGCGTATCCACGTCGCCTCTATCCCACGCGACCTCAATGGCGTGACGTATAGCACGTTCCACGCGGCTGGTCGTGGTGGCATATTTCTTGGCTACGCTGGGGTAGAGCACCTTTGTGACCGAATTGATGATATCCGAATCCTTAATTGTCAAAAGGATAGCTGTGCGCAAATATTGATATCCTTTAATGTGCGCGGGAACTCCAATTTGGTGAATAATTTGTGTGACTTGCGACTCAATATCGGGACCTTTTTCGGTCTCTTGTAGGGCAACCGCGGGAATGTCTTGTACGCGACGTGCGGCAATGCTTTGAATATGCTCGGCAAGACTGACAAGATTGACGGGCTTGAGCAAGCAAAGCTCCGCCCCTGCCTCGGATGCCTGAATAAAGACGTTTTGATTGGAAACAGAGGATACCACAATAAAGGAAGGCGCTTTGTCGCTACCCCAATCCATTGAGCGCGCATTGCGAAGAACGCCAATGCCATCGAGTTTCGAAAGCCAAACATCCAAAAGCACGATCTCGGGATGTGTTTGCGACATTTTGAGCACGGCTTCCTCACCGTTGACAGCTTCCTCTATGTTGCGATATCCTGCACGCATCAACCCTTCACGCACTTGCGCACGCCAAACGGGGCTTTCATCGGCAATCAAAAGTTTCGTTTTGTATTCCATAAGTCAATAATTCCTCCAACTTTCATTTTGTTATGACAGTAATATTTTACCATAAATGTAATAAATTTACAATATAAAACAAGAAAAAATATTCCCCAAAAATTTTGGGGAATATTTGGTAATTTTTACCAACTCGGTAGTCGGATTATGCATTAATGAGAATGTTTGCAGGGTTCTTTGAAGAAATCTGTCAAATCCATCTCAAATCTGCCGTCGGCATTGCGCGAAAAACCGATGGCTTTGATAAGCGTTTCGTTGTCGCATTTTGCGTCAAAATAGGCGCGATGAACGCCGCAAAGGTCTATAAAATTGAGTGCGGCACGGCCCATTACGAACATCGGCTCAAACTCATACAGTTCGGGAACGTGTGCAAAATCGACGATCGAGCCGCCGCCTGCGTTCATTGTAAACTGACACATACCGCGAAGTTCGCCGTCTACCAAAGCTTTATAAGCCAAAAGCTCGGTGCGAAAGGGGACGCCACACAGGTTTGCAATCGCCTCTTGTTCTGTTTTATCTTGAATCGGTAATACTTCCAGCATAATAATTATCCTTTCTTTTTTCCTGTTGTCAAATACTGTACTTCATCGGCGGTCAGTTCGCGCCATTTGCCAAGAGGAAGGTCCCCCAAGCCAAGGTCCCCGATTGCGATGCGTTGCAAACGAATGACTTTGAGCCCTGCTGCCTCGCACATACGGCGAATTTGGCGGTTGCGTCCCTCATAGAGATTCATTTGAACGGTATCGGGGGCGAGTTTTTTGACGGTCACGGGTTGCAAACGGTAGCCGTCAAGTTCCATTGGTGTACGAAGAGCGGAAAGATCTTCCTTAGAAAGCACCTTGGAGAGGGTGACGTGATAGACTTTAGGGATTTCGTGGCGAGGATGTGTGAGTTGATTGGCAAACTCGCCGTCATCGGTTAGGAGCAAGAGCCCCTCCGAATCCATATCCAGGCGACCGACGGGATAGACGCGTCCGCCCACACCCGATGTTAGGTCTGCCACGGTAGGGCGCCCTTTTTCATCCTGCATCGTAGTCACAAAGCCACGCGGCTTGTTGAGCATGATGTAGTGGCGTTTTGCACTGTCGCGACGGGGAAAGATGCGTTTGCCTTTGTATTCGACAATGTCAACCTCGGGATCAATCGAATCACCGATTTGTGCCGTAACGCCGTTGACCTTTACCTTGCCTGCAGCAATCTCAACCTCGGCCGCTCTGCGTGACAGTATGCCGCAATCCGAAAAGAATTTTTGCAACCGCATCCTTTCGCCTCCTTTGTTTTATATTTTGAATAGATTGTTTTCTTCCTTATATCATATATGCTCTTTTGTGACGGGAATTAAGAGAACAGCCCACGCCACCAAAGCAAAAAGCGTTGCCACAAAGATAGGCGCGGCGAATACTTTTCAACGCCGTACTGTGCAATCAAGGGAATATCTCTAATGATTTCTTTGACGCCGTCATTGTTGGTGTCACATAAAAAGAGCATTCGTCCGCAAATATCACCCTCTTTTACGGGCGCATAAAGATGGCGCGGACATTCGATTTTTTGTTCGATCACCCCCGCACCGAGTGGGAGCGTGACCGATACCTGTTGGTCTACGCCCAAAAGAACGTAAGTTTCTTTGCCTCCAACAATGGGTAGGCAAAAACGAAAATCAACAGGGCAGAGCTCTACCGAACGGTAGAGGGAAAAGCCGTAATCTAAAAGTTTTGTGTGATCGTTCCAATCATCGGGAGAATCAATGGTGACGGCAATCATTGTGACCCCGTCGCGTTCAGCCGCTGATACCAAACAGCGACCACTTTTTTGCGTGTATCCGGTTTTAACACCAATACAGCCATCATATTGGCGCAGCATCTTGTTGTGATTCACAAGCAAACGCACGCCATCGGTTTCTTGATGAGAAATGGTTGTTTTTCGCGTGGAAACAATGGTTTTGAGTAATGGATTTTGCAGAGCAACGCGAGCGATTAGAGCAAGTTCGTGTGCCGTGGTGTAGTGTGCTTCGGCATCAAGCCCATGCGGATTGGCAAAATGCGTGTCGCGAAGACCAAGAGACGTTGCCTTTCTGTTCATCGAATCCACAAATGTTTCCTCGCTGCCCGAAACACCGATGGCAATCGCTACCGCGGCATCGTTGGCGGATTCGAGCATCAACGCATACAAAAGTTCTTCCAAAGTCAGCTCTTCGTCGGCACATAAATAAACGGAGGAACCCTCTGTGCCAACAGCGCGCTCATCTACCCGAATGACAGTATCGGGCGTGGCAAGTTCGAGAGCGACAAGAGCCGTCATAATTTTGGTTGTGCTTGCCATTGGGAGGCGCGTGTGAGCGTTTTTTTCGCAAACAATAGCACCGCTTTCCCCTTCCAACAAAATAGCACTTTGGGCTGAAAGGGAAGGGGGAGCGAGTGCGGATTCTTCTGCGTCAACAGGGATCATCAACGTGCCAAGCACAAAAGAAAGAGACAAAATCAGACATAAAACTTTGCGTATTTTCATCATAAATAACACCCTCCGGAAAAAATACATTTGGTAATGTATATTTTTCCGGAGTGCATTTTATGTCACTTTAGTGGTTTGTTCACCGTTTCCGGATTATTTTACCGTACCACTATCAAGTGTCTTTTCGGAGATCTTACCGATCTTGTTGTGAGGAATAGGAGCTTCGTCTTCAGCTTGCTTCTTAGCCAATCTTGCGGCCTTTCTTTGAGCACGCTTGCTGAGCTTCTTTTCTTCAATAGGTTCAACAGTTACCTTAGCGAGGTCAACCTCACCTTCGGCAAGAATACCGTTGTGCAGGGCAACTTGCTTCTTGACTTCGATAAGAGCTTCCTTTTCGGCGTCAATAACAGCTTGCTTTTCGGCTTCGGACTCTGCCTGTGCAAGGTATTCACGCAGTGCATTCAGCTCGGATTCAAGAACAGTAAGTCTTGCTTGCTTTGCTTGTTGTGCATTCTGCTTTCTGCCTTCCTTGATGGCCTTTTGTGCATTGGTCAAGCCCTGTTTCTTGGCCTTGATGATAGCACGTTTTTGTGCCTCGAGGATGGAGAGCTTTTCAAGGTCGCTTTGAGCGGAAGCATAGGCCTCGTCGTAACCGACCATTTCGGCTTCAAATACTTCTTGCTCGGCGTTCTTAATCAAAATCTCTCTTTGTGCCTTGAGCATAGCACGTTTTTCAATCTCAATCAGCTCTTGTTGCTGTCTTTCGGTTTCAGCAGCCAAGAGAGCAGCGTTGAATGCGGCAATTTCTGCAACGAGTCTTGCTTCGTTGTTTTCGTCTGCCTTCGTCAAGCCACGCTTCTTTGCCTTGATGATTGCCTTGTGTTGTTCTTCAAGCAACCGATTCTATTCGGTACGAGTGCTTGCACTTGCAAGAGCAGAGTTGAGTGCTGCCATTTCTGCTTCGAATGCTGCCATTCTTTCGTCCTGAACAGGTGCCTGATATTGCGGCTTGAGCAGAGTTGCCTTTTCCTCCTCGATCAGTGCCTGCTTTTCTCTTGCGGATTGAGCCGCGAGGAGAGCAGCGTTGAATGCAGCGATTTCTGCATATACGTTAGCGATAGAGGGATCGTATGCCTTGGGAAGGCCCTTTTGAACTCTCTTTTCCTTGACAATAGATTGTTTTGCATTATCAAGGATAGCGAATTGTTGTTCAGGGGATTTTGCCTTTGCCAGAGCAGTGTTCAAAGCATCCATATCCTTATCGAACTGTGCTTGATCGATGGTGTAAACAGGAGCTGCGGGAGCTGCCATGGATTCTGCCTCTGCTTGAATAATGGCTTGCTGTTGCTGCATTGTGGTGGCAGCGGTGAGAGCAGCATTGAAGTTTGCAATTTCGATTACCGCATCGGAAATGTCGCCGGACTTGGTAAGGCCTTGCTTCTTTGCCTTGGCAACAGCTTTTGCCTTGGCGCGAACAACTGCCTGTCTTTGTGCGGGTGTTGTAGCGGTTGCCATTGCATCGTCCAAAGCACGCATCTCGGTAGTGAATTGTACTTGCTGTGCCGTTTGAGGAACAATAACTTCTTCAATTACCTCAGGGGGAAGCATTGCTCTTCTTTCTGCCTGGATTATTGCTTCTTGTTCCTTCAGGGTGTGTGCAGCAAGGAGTGCGTAATTGAACTGTGCAACATCGTCCATCGCCTGGGCAATCTGACGGTCGGACTTGGTAATGCCCTTCTTCTTTGCCTTGACGATTGCCTTGGTCTCGGAGTCGATAATTGCCTTCTTTTGAGCAGGTGTTTGTGCTGCGAGCAGGGCAGTGTTGAGCATTTCCATCTCTGCCTCGAATTGTGCCTCTGCGGCAGACTTCACAACAGGAGTTTGAACAGCTGCTGTGGGATCAATCATTGCCTTTGCTTCGGTTTGAATGATTGCTTGCTGTTGTTGTGCGCTTGTAGCGTTTGCAAGTGCGGCAGTAAATGTGGTAACCTCGGTCATAGCCGTGGAAGCATCACCGGACTTGGTAACGCCTTGTTTCTTCGCCTTAACGATTGCCTCCTTCTGCTTTTCAACAATGGTTTGTTGTTGAGAGGGAACCTTGGCGGAGAGCAGAGCAGCGTTGAGCATTTCCATTTCTGCCTCAAATTGTGCTTGTTCTGCAGACTTTGCAACAGGGGCACTTGCCACAGCGTCAATCATCTCTTTTGCTTCGGTTTGAATGATTGCCTGTTGTTGAGGAGCAGTGGTAGCGGCAGCAAGGGCGGTGGTGAAAGCAACAACCTCTGTCATGGCCGTAGAAGCATTGCCGGACTTGGTAACGCCTT
>JAZSFM010000081.1:0-18978 GCA_045532215.1 Eubacteriales bacterium
CTGGTGAGATTGTCTTCCTAAGACCGCTTGGCCTCCGACTTGGGCGATTCACGAATCGCCCGTTTTATTCACGGATAATTGCTCGTTTTTGAGGCGCCGAGAGCGACTGTTTGATGCTCTCGGCGGTTGATTTTGTATTATTCTTCGCTTGCAAGGCGGATGCGCTCGCCTGCCCATGCTTTGTGGACTGCCGTATGGTGCCAGAGGTTGATAAAGGGAAAAACAAGAATGGCCACAAGAAATATCCATTTAGGAGACATTGTGATGAAAAACATAACGATGTAAAGAATTGTAAAAACGATGCACTCGTTGCGGAATTCTTTTGTTTTTGCGAGAGTCTTAAAATCCGCTTTACGGTCGTACTTCTCTGCTCCAAGCACATTCAAAAATTCTCTGCGTGCCTCGGCATTTCTGGCGTGGGGAATACAAATTGCAAGGCCATTGATACACGATAAGCAAATACGTATAAAAACATTTGTTGCATAAGCGCCGGAAACGGGATTTCCCATGATAGCATTGAAAATGGTTGCAAAAAGAGTAACTGCCAACAAATTCAAAAGCATAACGCCACCAATTAAGAGAGCTACATTGATAAAAAACATTTTTACAGGTTTCACAAATTATTCTCCTTTTTTATTCAATCTATTATCAGTGAGTGTCCACAGCTGTCGCATTTTTCATGGTTTTTGTCGTTTTTGATGCCGCAAATGGGACATTGAACGGTTTTATCAGCCGGTTTCGGCAAAACGATGTATTGACTACTGCCATAAAGATGAAAAACCGTATTGCCGACAGAATAAAAATCTTCTGTTTGATTTGCATTTCCACTTGCCGCAAACAGCAAATTCACATGTTTTGCAAAAGTAGAACCTTGCAATTTGATTTCTCTTGTTTTTCCATTTGGCATTTTTACATTGAGAATAACATTGACACTGCCATACATACGAGGGCGTACTTCATTTGTAAAACTGTTTTCCTCAACAATTTTCGTCTCAACTACTTCACCAACCCAAGTGGAGTCGATCATTTTATACGGCACGCCCGTTACAACAAACGGAACAAGCATGACCATTGTGTAAACAATTACCTTAACGATTTCTTTTTCGATGGGGAGAATGACGTCGCCCCAAAAAATCAGTGCAACCGAAAAGGTGACAAGCAAGAGCAAACACGGAACTACCCTTTTGAGTACCGCTTTGGTAACAAATATTCTCAAATCTCGGGGGAGTTTTAATGGTTTCATCAATAATCCTCCTTATGATTAAGTGATTCGAAATGTGCGTGGAGTTCGTGTTTGAGACGTTTTGCAAAGACTTTCCATCTACACACAATAACATTTCCACTTATACATTCGCCGGTGATGCTGTGCATTATCTGTCCTTTCATAAAAAATGCATCGGCATAAGAGTGATCGAGCACCAAACAATGGTATTCTGTATTTCGGGATGGAAATTCGGGAATAGAATATGCGCTAAAATGCTTGTAGTCAATTTTGCGAGGACCGCGACGCAAACCAAAGCCCTCTAAATCTCCGGGAATCGCCATGTGCATGTGGTACTCACGATCATTTAGCAACAAAAATATTTTAAGCACCGGTAGGGGCACATCTACAAAATGAAGAAATAGCTTTTTGCCTTCCATTTGAATTTCGATGTCAGCACACTCATCCACGCCCTTTAGGGATGCAAACAGTGCGCGACCAAAACGGCAAGTATAGCCCTTTTTGCGACAAATACACCATATCGCCAAATATTTCAGCGGTCTTCCAATAAAAAAGAAGAGCACCGGTATGACACCGTCAAGGATAAAAAGCAGGAGCAAAAGGAAAAACCATATAGCAACCAAAATAACAATAGCCCAATGCCAACCTCCGTCTATGAATGCCTCGATTTTTCCCATTACAATAACATTCCAAAAAACATCGAATCGAAATTGGGAAATGAAGATGGCTATCAGCACGCCAACAATCACTAAAACAGGAATAGCAATGAGAATGATTCCCTTTGCTTTATTTGAAAGTTTTCGTTTTGTCATAGGTCATCCTCCTTCCCTTTTTGTTTATTTGATAGGCGTGAAAATTTCATTATTGAGGCATCTTTTTAGAACTTTGAGTTTGCATACGGTAACATTTCCAACAGCACATCTACCTGTTACACTCTGCATCAATCTATCACCAATAAAGAATGCATTGGCATAAGAGGGAGAGATGACAAGATAGTGACTTTCTGTTTCATTTTTGGGAAATTCGGGAATACTGTATATCGTATATTTTTTGTAATCCATTTCTTGCTTGCCCGAGCGAATAAAACCGCCAAAGCCGCGCAGTTCTCCGGAATCCGCTCTGTGCATACGGTATTCACGATCATTGACCAATAAAAATATTCTCAAAAACGGAAACGGAATATCGATAAAGTGGATGTGCAAGGTTTTATCCTTCATTTTAATTTCGATGTCACTACGCTCAACTACTCCCGCCAAGGATGCAAGCGGTACACGATGCAATCGGAAGGAATACTTTTTTCTAAGACAAGTGAACCATATTGATAAATATGCCAACGGCTTGCTAATGAAAAAGCAGAGCATGGGCAGAATTTGATTGACAAAGATAACCAATAGCGTAAATCCGCCCATAACAGCCGCAACGGCAAGAAAAGGTAGGTAAGCTCCTGCTTCAAAACGGATACGAATATATTTTTTCCAACCGTCTATGTAGTTATCCCACCCCCCATACATAATAGAAACGTAGCGAGAAAAAATAACCCCTGCCACCAAAGCAATTATCAAACTAATTGTGGATATTATTATAATTTTCCCTTTTGTTTTATTGGAGAGCTTTCTTCTTTTCATTCAGTATGTTCCTTTCTTTCAAAAACGTACCAACAGGGATCATAGCCGCCGTAGGAATAGTCTCCCGATTTGTGTTGCACAAGCAAATACTCTTTGTTACCAAAGATTTTGACGATATACTCCTCTGCCGTTAAGGAAGTTCTGTTGAGGACAAGTCCTTTTGTATAGTGTAAAATTCGGTTTGTCTTTTTGCCGCCTGCCTCACCGCGAAAGGTTTTGACGCACATTCCACGCGGCAAAAAGGTTATTTCAACAGTGGCAAGATACTTTTTGGGAGTGTGTTGTCGAGCAGGATGAAAATCCTCTAAAGTATCCACAAAATCTACAACGTGCCACACACCACTGACCTGTGGATCTTCTATAAATGGATAATCGACCTTATCAACATATGGACGAACTTGCTCCTCGCTATATGCCATGGTATCAACCTGACGATACAAAACAGGAAAAACGTCGTTTTTGTAACCTGGGCGATCCTCGGCGGAAAATTGAATGACCATATAATGCTCGCCATTTTGGCGCATGGTTTTATAAGGATTGGGCACAGAAGAGCTATACCTACCTGATGCGGTATAAAGAACGCCCTTTGTCCAAAAATACGTCCACACAGGGGCGCCACCGGGTAAAAAGATAAGCTCTTTAAAAATTGTTCTTGGCGGAAGCTCCACCACCGACTCTATATCCTTTTCGTCGCGCAAAAGTCCGCAAAGTTCCCACTTGCCCACAACTTCGGGATCGTCATCAAACGGCAGATTGAGGATTTCAAATACGGATAGTTTATCTCTATCCCCCACGAACATTCCGTCAATGGTTTGCACCTGCCCTTGAATTAGTTCAACCGAAGAAAGGAGTGTTTCCTTTTTCTTTTTGAGCATTCTCTTTTCTTCTTCCTCGGTGGCAGCCAATAATTTTTTGATCTCCTCTAAAGAAAAGCCGAGTTCTTTATAAAATATGAGTTTTTTGTATTTTTCAACCGCCTCGGGTGAATAAAAGCGATACCCCGATGCTTCGTCGACAAAATCTGCTTTGAGGACGCCTGCATCATCATAATAGCGCAACGTTCTTGCACTGGTGTTGCATATTTTTGCAAAGTCACCTATTTTGATCACTTTACCACCTCCTTTTTCACCATTATAACATTACAGTTAACTGTAAAGTCAATACCTTTTTGCGAAAAATTTCATATTTTTTCCGGTTCTTCTAAAATCTTTTGGGCGCTTGTTGGTTTCGCTTAATATTATTATACCATCGTTTGATCGTTTTGTCAACCTATTTTTATAAAAAAATATAAAAATTTGCAAGTGTAAACATTTTCACAAATGCCTTGACATTGACGCGCAAATCCTCTATAATAAACGTAGTACAAAAAGACGGAGATTTTTATGAAGATTTTAATCGCTTACACATCCAAAAACGGCAGCACCGCCTCTTGCGTAGAGCGGCTTGCAAAAGGTCTGGCGGGGCTTGACGTCACCTTGGTTGATCTTGCAATGGAAAGTCCGAACGCCGCCGAATTTGATATGGTGCTTGTTGGTGCAGGTGTGCACCATCATCGCTTCCCTGCTCCCGTAAAACACTTTTTGCGTGAGCAAAAGGAAGTGTTACTGACAAAAAAGCTCGGGTTGTTCCTTTTGTGCGGCATTGCCGAGGAGCAGAATTATTATATGGAAAAGCTCTTTCCGACCGAGTTGCGTGAGCACGCATTTGACGTTGCCTTTTGGGGTGGTAGTTTGCGTTATGATGGACTGAAATTTGGGGATAAGCTCTTTGTGTGGCATTTGCGCTCCCTGATTGTCGAAGCCGATATGAACGAGGGAGAGTACATCGCCTCGATGCCGGGTCTTTTGCCCGAAAACGTTGACAGAATGGCTGTGATAGCAAGAAAAGAATTGTTTAGATAAAAAAGCAGAAAGTTTTTTAACTTTCTGCTTTTTTATAGTTCATCGGAGAGTCTGAACTCAAACACGCGGCTCTATTTAGCAATGTGCCTTTGTTCATTTTATCGCGTGTTCTGCAAATTCTACGAATTTGCGGAGTTTGACTCTGTCTAAATAACGAAATAAACCGATGGGATTGCTCCTGCAATCCCATCGGTTTATTTGGTGACCCATCGGAGAGTCGAACTCCGGACACCATGATTAAAAGTCATGTGCTCTGCCATCTGAGCTAATGGGTCATTTTTTGCTCACCTGAACATTATAGCACACTTTATTGGATTTGTCAACACCTTTTTTAATATTTTATGGTTTTTTTCTTTGAAATTCCACACGGAATAGAAGATTACTCTCCATTCCGTGTGAATATTGTCTATTAAATTTTTGCGCGCTTAATTCTTCTCTTCATTTTGGTCAGGTCGCGCAGCATTTTGAGAGTGTCGCGGATGATGCGAACCTTGGATTCGCCGTGGTTGATAACGTGCACGGGAATTTCAACAATTTTCATCTTCATCTTGACTGCCCAAAGAATGGCTTCAAAGTCGAATGCGAAGCCGTTGACCTCGCAACGCGAGAAGATCTTCTCCGTTGCCTCGCCTGTGAATGCCTTGCATCCGCACTGCGAGTCGGAAAGTTTGAAGCCGCCTGCAATGCAGAGCACCTTGATATAAACCTTGGACATAATTTTGCGCAAAAGCGTGTAACCCTCATATCCTGCTTTGTCGAGGTTGCGCGAGCCGATAACGAGGTCGGCGTCGGGATTTGCCTCGAAAGCATTGGCGACTTGTTTGATAACGTCAACGCCATAAGCGAGGTCAGCATCGGTGAACATACGCACGTCTCCCGTTGCCGCCAACATTGCGGTGCGAACTGCGCACCCCTTGCCTTGGTTCTTTTCATAGCCAATGACACGAACGTTGGGCAGATTGAGAGCACGAACGGTTTCGTCGCAACCGTCTTTGCTACCGTCGCTGCAAAAGATAACTTCGTAGTTCTCAAAATTTGCCGACATATATTCGGAAATTGTTTTTGCAGTTGCCGCGATAACGCGGTTCTCGTTATACATAGGGATACAAACCGAAATTTTCATTGTTGGTCTCCTTTTTTATAAGTAAAAATATCAAAGTCAAGCTCTGTTGTAAGGGATTGAATGGCGTTCAGTTTTGCGTGGTCTGCCTCTGATGTGCGCCAATAGTATGGCGTCATTGAAAAGAGCGCCTCGATGGCTTCCCTGCCTTCAACCGTAACAGTATAGGTCAGGCGTCGGCGGTCGATCTCTTTCATTTGAGTTGGTAGATCAGCTCTGCCGGGGTTGAGATAGGGGTTATCATAGAGCACCTGCTTGAGCCCCATCAAATGTCGCTCACCGGCTCCTACGAGAATGAGGTGCCCATTCGTTTTGAGTACACGCGAAAACTCGCTCTCACAGCAAGGAGCAAATAGATTGGTGACAACATCACAGGTAGCATTGCCCGCGGGAAGCGAGAAGATACTCCCCACCGCAAATGCGGCATTGGTGCTACCTTGCTTTGCTTGTTTTGCGGCGGCATCGATGCCTGCGCGCGAGAGATCCACTCCCAAAACAGCACAATCTTCTTTTGCCATTCGATTGGTGTAATAGCCCTCGCCACATCCAGCATCGAGAACAGTTTTTGCGTTCAAAGTTTGCAAGATGGAGTTAATTTCATTTGAAAGTGGCTCATAGTAACCCGCGTTAAGAAAAAGTTTGCGCGCATTGATCGCCTCACGTAAATCTCCTTCCCCGTCACTCGGACGAGTGAGGTTCAGGTATCCGCTACGAGCAAAATCATAAGAGTGTGTTCTCTCTCCCGTGCATCGGCAAGCCCTGCCGAGCTCGTCCGCCTGCATTGCGGCGGCACATACGGGACAGCGCAACATAGCAAGATGCGTACTCTTCACTGTCATTCCTCCAATGGTTGTATGGTTCCGTAAATTTCTTGCGTAGGGGTGAGAATGTCGAGGTCGAACCAGAATGTAGAGCCCTTACCCACTTCACTCTCAACACCGTAAGCAGCATTGTGAAGTTCCAACACACTCTTTACGATAGAAAGGCCAAGACCTGTACCAATCATAGCACGGCGATGAACCTTATCGACTTTATAGTAACGTTCCCAAATTTGCGGAATCTCATCGGCTTCAATACCTTGACCCGTATCGGTAACGCTGATGCGTACGCGTTCATTGGAAACAGACTGCACCACGCTAACGGAAAGGTCATCTCCCGTGTAGTTTATAGCATTGTTAATCAAGTTATACAAAACCTGCAAAATCATACCGCGGTCGGCATAAACCGTGGCATGTTCGTCGGCTTCAAAGGTAATGTGATAGCCCTGATGCGCTGTGAAAGCATCGTAGCGATTCATCACTTCTTCCACCGCGGCGGTCAGGTCAAAATCTTCAAAAACGGCTTTGCGAGAACCCGATTGAATTTTGGAAAGATCCAAAAGGTCGCTAACAAGTTCGGAGAGTCGCGTAGTCTCATCGATGACAACCTGGATGTTTTCAGCGGTATTCTCACCGGGAATATCACGCATGACTTCACTGTATCCCTTAATCATCGTCAAGGGTGTTCGCAAATCGTGTGAAATGTTGGCGATGAGCTCCTTTTGAAGTTTATCGACACGGGAAAGCTCGTGAGACGCATAGTTCAAGGTATCGGCAAGTTCGCGCGTTTCACGATATCCTTCTCCCGAAAACTCAACGTCATATCTTCCATGTGCCAACTGCTTTGCCGACTCGTTCATTTTCACAAGCGGCGATGAAATGTGGCGGTAGAGATAGAAGACCATAAAACCTGCACAGATGAGCAGAATGGTCAATATCCAAAGGAATTGCGTGCGCAGAATTTGCACCGTTGTGGAAAGCGGTTGCAAACTTGCACTCAAAATGATCATATAAATGCTCTTGTCTTCCCCCTCAACCAGTTGAATATGGCCAAGACGGATACCGGATGCATTGGACTGTTCCCCTTTGCTATCCATTAAGAAAGGAAATTCCGGTTTGTCTGCCGCAATACCACCAAGCTTAAACTTGCCTGTAAAGCTACCGCCGTTCTGCGAAGCTACGTCATAATAATTGGAAAGTTCATGAGCTTGAAAAGCAATACCTGCTTGTCCCGTAGCATCTACGTTGACAATTTGCGTTGCATTTTTTCCATTAAACCGATAGACCGCAACGGTCATAACCCCATCAAGCGCTTGGTCATATGCGTGTATGTTCAAATCCTCTTTTTCAATATGAAGAGAGAGTGCTTTTGCACTGTTCGCCATTTCGCGACGTTTGACCAATTCATAAAAATTATTCAAAAGATAAACCTGGAAGATCCACGTTACAAAAAGCGCAATGGCAACAAATATTGCAAAATAGACAATCAACTTCCAACGGATACTAACGCCCGGACGAGGTGTTTTTTGCTGAAATCGTTTCATATCTCCTCAAATCGGTAGCCAACTCCACGCAGGGTAACGATGTAATTACTGTATCGACCAAGACTCTTGCGCAGCAGTTTGATATGTGTATCCAGCGTGCGAGCATCCCCATAGAAGTCGTAGCCCCAAACCTCGCAAAGGAGTTTTTCACGCGAGAGTGCAATATTGCGATTGGAGAGCAGATAGAAGAAGAGGTCATACTCCTTGGGAGACATATCTACACGTTCGCCATCGATAAAGACCAAACGTGCGGTAACGTCGGCACGCAAACCGCCATTATCCAACTCAACGATAACATTGGGCTTGGAGATGCTCTCGGTTACGGGCGTGCTTTTCACGCGCTTCATAATCGCTGAAATACGCAACATCAATTCCTTAGGGGAGAATGGCTTGATGACATAATCGTCAATGCCCACCTCAAAACCATTGATGCGATCGTACTCTTCACCGCGGGCGGAAAGCATAATGATTGGCGTTTGAGAAATTTTGCGAATCTCACGACAAGCCGAAAAACCATCCAGTTCCGGCATCATAATATCCATAATGATCAAGTCGTATTCATTTTTGCGGCAAAGCAGAACAGCTTCCATACCGTCACCTGCTTCGGTAACGGTGAGCCCATCAAACTCTGCATATTTGCGAATGATGGAGCGAATTCTTGATTCGTCATCCACAACCAAAATATGATACATTCGTTCTCATCCTTTCTAAAAAGTTATTGCAAATAATCCTTGATACGGTCGGGAACGTACTCTTGCAACGTCAGCGTGCAGGTAATACTCTCCCCTTTGCTATCAGCAACAATCGTTATCGTATCCCCAACCTTACAATCGGCAAGGATTTTTTTCACGTCATCAGTCGTTTCGACCGCAATACCGTTCAGGGAAACGATGCGGTCACTGTTTTTCAGTTCGGTTGCATACTTGGATTCTACTACATACACACCGATTTTTTCGATGCCGTGGTAATAGTGATACTGCGCGAGATTCTCCTGTGTGATATCCAAAAGCGTCAAGCCGTGATCAATCACACCGCGCACATATCCGTATTGCATCAAATCAAGTTGAACGGGATATGCGGAGTCAATGGGGATGGCAAAGGCAAGGCCCTCAACACCGCTGGCAGAATATTTTGCATTGACAATGCCAATGAGCTCACCCATCAGGTTGAACAATCCTCCGCCCGAGTTTCCGGAGTTGATGGCAGCATCGGTTTGGATCAAGGTCATTTCAACGCCATCGCTTGTGACAACATTGCGCTCGGTAGCACTGATATAGCCAACCGTTACCGTTCCCCCAAGTGTTCCCAAGGGATTCCCGATGGCAACCACCTGCTCGCCTGCAATCAGATGGGCACTGTGCCCCTGCTCAACATAAGTCAAAGGTTTTTCAGCCGTGATTTTAAGCACTGCCAAGTCACTGGCTTCATCGCTGCCGACAAGAACGGCATCATAGGTATCGTTATCGCGAAGCGTCACTTGAACCGAGCTTGCACCGTCTACAACGTGGTTGCAAGTAAGAATATATCCTTCGGGAGAGATGATAACGCCACTTCCAGCACTTGTGGCAGTTATAGGTTTACCAAAAGCGGACGTACCCGTGATGGTAACGTTAATCACAACAACTGCGTCCTGCACTTTGTTGACGACGCCCGAGATAGAGAATACTTCTTCTCCGGCTGAACCGTAAATGGAAGGTTCGGATTCCGGACGCGAAATTTCAGACTCGGGATCCTCACACAGCACTTCCGGAGTGGTTGTTTCCTCTTGCATGGAAATGTAGCGATCTGCAAGAAGCAACGCGCCAAGAGAACCGCTAAATCCTGCAATAAAGGAAAGCACAATGCACATAAACACTCCAAGCATGGATAGACTGTGGCGGCGCCCGGAACGGCGCTCGGAACGGCGTTGACGACGCAGTTCCCTTTTGGTTTTAGGATAAGTCGGAACTTGCGGCACTGTGTTATAAGGATAATAGGAATTTTCGAATTGAGAGTTTTGATCTTTCATTACCAAGACCTCCACGTGGTTTGCGATTTTATTTTATATTTTACACTATCATTTTAACGTTCAAATGTGACAACCACTTGACGATGCAAGAAAAAAACATTGAAAAATGGGCAGATATCTTGCTTTTTGGTAGAAGTTTTGCTATAATAGTGGTATCTAAAGTATATTATATCACAAAATGTCGGAAAGAAAAAGAGATGTTTGAAAATTTATTGAATTTTTTGCAAAAAAAGAATATCGATCTTGTGGGGGTGCTGCCGCTTTCGGCTTGCCGTGTGATTCGCCCCTATCTTTTGGAGCGCGGAAATATTTCCTCGGGGACGGTTTTTATGTTGGCGGTTCCCTATTTTACCCCCGCTTGTGATGATCCCCAAAGATTGATCTCGGCTTATGCCGTCTCTCGCGATTACCATCTCTTTTTTGAAGAACTCTATGATGAGTTACTCCCCTATTTGGCAGAAAAATTCCCAAACAACCGTTTTGCCGCCTTTGCCGATCATTCTCCCATTAGCGAATTGCACGCCGCTGCTCGTGCGGGGCTTGGCATCATTGGCAAGAACGGACTTCTGCTAACAGAAAAATACGGCTCTTACGTTTTCCTGGGCGAAGTGATTACCGATTTGGAAATTCCATGCGAGGTGCAGGAAGTGAAACTCTGCGAGGATTGCGGTGCGTGTTCAAATGCCTGCCCTTCGGTGGTAGCCGAGAAAAGTCTTTGCCTTTCGGCACTCTCACAAAAGAAAGGTAAGTTGAGCGAGGAAGAAGAAAAAATTTTGCTCGCAACCAATACCATTTGGGGATGTGACAGGTGTCAGGAGTGCTGTCCCTACAATCATCGCGCTATGGCGGCAGGTACGATTTATTCGCCCATCCCATTCTTTTATGAAAAACCGATTTCCTCTCCCACCACGGAAGAAATTAAAAACATGTCGGACAAGGACTTTTCGGAACGTGCCTATTCCTGGCGCGGTCGCGAGGTCATTTTGAGAAATTTGCGCCTTGGCGAGAAAGGAGACAAACAATGCTGAAGTTGATATGCGGCCCTTCGGGTGCAGGCAAAACCGAGCACCTGACAAAATGCATTGAGGCGGATACGAAAGCAGGTGTGCGCTCCTTTTTGCTCATTCCCGAGCAACAGGCATACATTAGCGAACGTAATCTTGCTGAGCGTCTTCCCAAAAATGCAGGCCTCTATTTTGAGGTCATCAGTTTTTCGGGACTTGCCGAAAAGCTCTTTTGTGAATACGGTGGCGTAACGGCTGAATCGGTCAACGGTGCGGTGTCATCCCTTTTGATGTGGCACACACTCTCAACGCTCTCACCCCTCTTGCAACAGTACGGCAAAAGTGCCGAGGGAGACTTGACGCTGACCAATTTGATGCTCTCCGCAATTGCCGAGATGCGCTGTGGTGGCGTCAGTGCTCAAGCTTTGGAAGATGCCGCCGCCAAAATGGATGAGGGCTCTGCGTTGCAGAAAAAACTTTCGGATTTGGCGCTTATCGATGCCGCCTATCACGCCAAAATTGAGGAATGTTTTGGTTCTGACCCCTCGGACAAGCTCTTGCGCCTCTCCGCTCTTTTGCAAAAGCACCGTTATTTTGAAAACTGCAATATTTATATCGATTCTTTTACGAGCTTTACTGTTCCCGAATATGCGGTTCTGTTGCAAATTTTGGGACAAGCAAAAAGTGTAACAGTAGCACTTTGCACCGACAGTGCCAACTCTAAACTGCCTCACTTTTTGTCGGTGGGCGATACGGTTCGTCTACTCTCGCAATGTGCCGATAAAGCCGACGTTGATATTGAAACCGTCACGCTTTCTGCCACCGAAAACAAAAAAAGCCAAGCTCTTTCGATTTTGGGAGAAAATCTGTGGCGTTTTTCTGCAAGTCAAACACCGCTTACGGAGGATACCTCTGTTCGCCTTGGCATTGCCGCGAACATTTATGAGGAAGCAGAAGCCGCCACATTACAGATTTGCGAATTGGTGTTGGGCGGTATGCGTTACGGTGACATTGCAGTTGTTGTGCGCGACCTCGATGCCTATCGCGGAATTTTGGATGCAGCTCTCGAAAGACACAATATTCCCTACTTTTTTTCCGCGAGGACCGATCTTGCGGCAAAACCGATCTTTCGTCTTATTCTCTCGGCACTTCGTTCTGTGAGCCGCAATTATCGACAGAACGATGTGATTGCCCTGCTCAAAACAGGTCTTTGCGGTACATCCCTGCGGGAAGCCGCAATGTTTGAAGAATACGTTGAAACTTGGCACATTGGCGGTCATCGCTTTTTGGATGAAGTGTGGAGTATGAACCCTGACGGTCTTACCACCGATCGTTCGCCACGTGCCGAGGAAATTCTCGATGCCGCAAACCGCGTGCGTCGACAACTAATCTCCCCTCTTGCAAAACTTTCGGCATCCTTGCGTGTCTCGCGTCGCCTTGAGGACCGTTGTCGCGCTTTGTATGACTACCTCGCGGCACTTGAGTTACCTTCTTTGTTGGCAAATCGCGCAAAAGAAGAATTGTCACTCGGTCAGGTACGCGAAGCGAGTGAGAGCTTGCGCCTCTATTCCACACTGCTCGATACTTTGACAACCCTTTGCAAGCTTCTGCCTGATTGCGAGCTTTCGATTGAAGATTTTATTGCCGTGCTGACCTTGGTGTTCAGCAACGCCGATCTCGGGTCCATCCCCACCACGCAGGACTCTGTTGTAATCGGTTCGGCAGATACTTTGCGCGTGGAAAACGTGCGCGCATCGATTTTGCTCGGACTTTGTGAGGGTGAATTTCCACGTGCCATCAGCGACGATGGCATTTTGACCGAAGCCGACAAAGAGGCGCTTGAAGAATACGGTGTTATTTTGCAATCCCGCGAGCGTATGCGTTCCTCCGAAGAATTGTTCTACGTCTATCGTGCCATCAGCAAACCGAGCGAATTCCTCTCGCTTTTGACACACGCAAAGCAAACCGATGGTTCGGCACGCACCCCCTCGTTGGCGTTCAATCGCGTAGCATTTTTGCTTGATAAAAAGCCCGAAATCATTGATTTTGGCGAAATTCGCCGTGCACGTGCACTCCCTATAGACGAGGAAATCAACCCCACCTTGCAAGCTCCCGTTGACGAGGAGCGCGTGGCTTTGCGCCTCTCGCAATCCAAAATCCAGGCCTTTGTGCTTTGTCCTTACCGCTATTTTAGCACATACACCTTGAAATTGAGAGAGCGAAAAGACTCTCAACCCAATTATGCCGACGATGGCACGTTTTTGCACTATGTCTTTGAGCATTTTTTGCGTGCGTCGCTGACGGATGACGGAAAATTGGAGTTACCCTCGCCAGAGGATGTTGAACCCCTTGCAGACCGTATCATTGCCGATTACATTGGCGAGGTCTGCCCCTTCCCTGCCGAAAGTATGGACAACCGCTTGCTCCATCTCTATGCGCGTCTGCGTCGATTGGCATTGAAGATGCTGGGTGAAATTCTTGGCGAAATCCGCACGGGACTTTTTACACCTACGTATTTTGAAAAAGGCATTGGCACTCGCGACGAAGGCAGTTTGCCACCTGTTCGTCTCACACTTGCCAACGGTTCTTCGGTGCTTCTCAGCGGCAAAATCGACCGTGTAGATATCTATGAGAGCGATGAGAAAATCTACTTCCGCGTAGTGGACTATAAGAGTGGAAAGCACACGTTCTCCCTCGATGAAGTACGCTCGGGAATGGATATTCAGCTCATTCTCTATCTCTTTGCACTTCACGGCGCTATGCCAAACACCACCCCTGCAGGTGCCGAGTATCTCTTTGCCCAAACCGAAAAAGGTGTAACCGAAATTAAGAGAAGCGGTCTGCTCCTTGATGACGAGGTCGTTTCCTCTGCCGTCAATGGAGATAGTGATGTGGTTTACACCAAAGGATTGACCAAACAAACTTTTGAAGAAATGCAACAGTTGCAGGACGAAATGAAAAATGCCGTCCTCTCGGTTGCGGAGCGTATCCTTTCGGGCGAAGCGCAAAAAACGCCCAGCGAGAAAGCATGCGCATTTTGCCCCGTTCGCGCGGATTGTAACCGCGCATATCACCGCTGAAAGGAGTTGATTGGATGGGTAGAACCTGGACCCCCTCGCAAGAGGCCGCCATGAGAATTGACGGAAAAACTTTACTTGTATCTGCCGCCGCAGGATCGGGCAAAACAAGCGTTTTGACCGAGCGTATCATTCGAAAATTGACCGATACCGAGCACCCTGCCGATCTCTCCCGCATGCTGATCGTTACCTTTACCCGTGCCGCCGCCGCAGAGCTCAAGGGTAGAATTGCCAAGGCACTGACCGATGCGATGGCAGCCGACCCCGAAAATGCCCATCTTTCGCGTCAGCTCTTTCTGTTGGGTAGCGCGCAGATTTCCACCATCGATGCCTTCTTCCAAAAAGCGGTTCGCGCAAACTTTGAGCGTCTCTCGCTCCCTGCCTCCTTCCGTATGGCAGATGAGAGTGAAGTGCTTCCCATCGCCACCGAAATTATGGACGGGCTCCTTGAAGAATACTATGACCGCTACGCACAAGCAGGTGCTGAGGGTTCTCCCTTTGCAAAACTGCAAAATAATGTCTTTGCACAGACGCTCGACCATTTAATGTCGGGGCGCAGTGATGGCAAACTCACTTCGGTTTTGCGCGAGTTTTTGGCTCGTTTTTCTGCCGAACTAGAAGGCGTTGGCGTGCTCGGTCGCATTGCCAAGGAACTGCATGAAGCGGCAGATGCCGAATATTTCACCACCTCTTACGGCTCGGTTGTGCGTGAATATCTCTTGGATTTGTTTGAAGGATACATCACATTCCTGCAAAAAATTGAAGCGCATCTTGATGCGGCTCCCGATATGTGCGCCAAATTTTTGGGTATTGTTGAGTCCGACCTAAATTACTGCAAGGCAATGAAAGCGGCTCTTGACGCGTGCAACTATGAACGTGCACGCGAGGTAGCTTACACCTTTGTCAGCGGGCGTTTTCCTTCCTCGAAAGAGAAAACAAATGAGATTATTGCGTATAAAGAATGGCGCACAAAATTCAAAAACGACGTTACCAAACGCGTGCAAGAGTTGTTGCAATACCCTGCCGAGGTCATTTCACAGCAAATGCGCCGCACAGCTCTGCCTGCCGAAATTCTGTATCGCTTTTACAGTGAATACACCGCTCGTCTGCTTTCGGAAAAGTTGGAACGCGGGCTCCTCGAATTTGATGACGTGCGCGCAATGCTCTACCGGCTCCTCACAGATGAGAACGGCAATCCCACTCCCTTTGCCGAGGAATTGGCGGCATCCTACGATGCCGTTTACATTGACGAGTATCAGGACGTGGACTATTTGCAGGATCGTATTTTCTCGCTCATTGGCAAAAATCGTCGCTTTATGGTTGGCGATATTAAGCAAAGTATTTACGGCTTCCGCGGCAGTGAACCCTCCATTTTTGCCGGCTACAGACGCGAAATGCCTCTATATGATACTCCCGAAGCCAAGGATGCAGACGGTGTTTGCGTGTTTATGTCGGATAACTTCCGTTGTGACAAGCCCATTATCGACTTTGCAAACAAGGTTTGTGCATTCCTGTTCTCCGCTTGCGAAGATACCGTAGGATACCGCCCGCAGGACGATCTTGTGTGCTCAAAATCAATAGACGGCATCACGGCTTCCGAGCATCCCGTACCCGTAACGCTGGCGGTATTTGATGCGCCACCGCGCAAAAAAGCGTTCAACGAGGATGAGGACGATGCCGAGGACATACGCGAAGAAGCCATTTGGGTGGCTGCCGAAATTTCTCGCTTGTTGCGAGAAGAAAAACTTGATAACGGCTCTCCCATTCGCCCCTCAGATATTGCCATTCTCGTGCGCAACAAGTCGCATGGTGCAACTTATACCGATGAACTTGCGAAATTGGGAATTCCCGTACTGTCCCCTACATCGTCGGATATCGCACAAAATCCCTTGCTTTATGATATGCTCAATCTCTTAAAGAGCGTGGACAACCCATGGCGTGATTTGCCGCTTTCCGAGTTTTTACTTTCCCCGATTGGCGGATTTGATCTTGAGGAGATCTGTGAAATTCGCGATGCTTGTGAATCCGCTCGTGCCCTTTATGATGCCCTTTTGACGGTATCCGAAAACGAAGAACATCCGTTGTCTTCCAAGTGTTCTTCGGTAATCGATTGGCTTGATATGGCAAGGCGTCTTGCTGACACACAACCTGCCGACCGCTTTTTGCGCCTGCTTTATCAGGATGACAGACTTTCTCGCCTTTCGGATACGCCTGTTCTGCTCTATCTCTATGAGCAAGCGCGCCTCTATCAAAAGAACGCATTTTGCGGCCTTTACGGCTTCCTTTCACATTTTGCCAAACTGCTTGAGAGTGACAAGCTCTCTGCCGAGGGATTTGGTGCCGCCGAGGATGCCGTTACCGTTATGACCGTTCACCACTCCAAGGGACTTGAGTATCCCGTTGTTTTCCTATCCTCCACGGGTTCGCCCTTTAACAAGGATGACATCAAGAAAAACCTGCTTTATCACCGCGAGGTAGGCGTTGCCTGCCGCCTTTATAACGATGGTTTGGGCAATCTTGAAGATACCGCTTTGCGTGCGGCTCTCTGCCTAAAGGTGGATCAAGAACAAGTTGAGGAATCGATTCGCACCCTTTACGTAGCACTCACACGTGCAAGGGAGAGAATGTACGTCACAGGAACGCTCCGTGGCAAATGGGAAACCGCAATGACAAACGCATCCCTCATTCATCGCGGCAACCGCGCATCGATTTTGGGGGCTTCGAATATGCTTTCTTGGATCCTTGCGGCACTTTATGAGGATGGAACACTTGCAGATGATATCGATTTGACTGTTGTACATCCTTTCTTTGGAGAGGTTGAGCGCGGACTGCCCTTTGCGGTTGGTGCAACCGCGGCAGAAGATTCATCCCTCTCTCCTGTTGCTATGCGTTATGCCACTATCTATCGGGCAAAAGAAGAGATGCAATATCCTTATGCATTTTTGCAAGGGCTTCCCGTAAAGGCAGCCGCATCAAAGCTCAGTGCCAATTTGTTGGATACGCTTTCGGATGAGGATGACGAGGAAAGTGCGCTGATGGCGCAGATTGAACTTTTGCAAAGTTCAACACAACCTTTTGACAGTCTTTTGCAGGCGCAAGAGCGACCGAGTGCCACCGAAATCGGAAGTGCTACGCACGCATTTTTGCAGTTCTGCAACTATGAAAGACTGATGGAAACTTCCCCCGAGGAAGAAGCCGAACGTTTGGTTGCCGATGGCTTTATGAGCCGCCGCGCGGCAGATATTTTGCATTTTAATCAGTTGAAAGCATTTTGTAAGAGTGACTTGATGCTACTCATCAAGTCGGCTACAAAGGTGCAACGCGAGTTGAAATTTGGCATTCTCACTCCTATGAGAACACTAACACAAAACCAAGAACTTGCCGAACAGCTTGGTGAGGAATCCTTGTTTGTGCAAGGTTCGATTGACTTGCTTCTCACAATGCCCAACGGACGGTTGATTCTTGTAGACTACAAGACCGACCGCATCAGCGACGAGGAACGTGCAAATCCCGATCTCCTTGCCAAGCGTTTGGGAGAGCACCACGGACAACAGCTCTCTTGCTATGCCGATGCAGTACGTGACCTGCTTGGTCGTGCACCCGATGAAATACGAATTTATTCTCTACCTTTGGGTGCAAGTTTATTGATTTAACAAAATGAGCAAGAACAAAAAATTTGTTCTTGCTCATTTCCTTATTGTTTCTTTGTTGCGTAGCCGTAGCTTTGGGCGTATTCCTCGACGTAGGAGCCCGTAGAACAAACAAACGTGAGTTTTGCATTGCAATTTTCGAATGCACCATACTCGATTTTGGAAATGCTCGACGGTGCTTGCACTTCACACAAAGCAATACAACCGCGGAATGCAAACCACCCGATGCTCTCAAGATGTTTTGGGAGAATGACTTTTTCCAATGTGAGGTTGTTCTCAAATGCGGTATCGGCAATGTGTGTCACTGGACAACCGCCAATCTCATCGGGAACAGAGACGGTCTTCTCTTTTCCAACATAAGCGGTGATGGTGATTTTTCCATCCTTTGTGGTGTACTGAAAATCTGATGGGGGTGCGGCTTCTGGGAACCCGAGAGCAATTTCCAACTCCTCAATGCGTGATTCATATTCCACTCTCGCAGATGCGTGCGCATCTTTGAGGGAAAGAATCTCTTTTTGCAATTCGACCACAAGATTTTGATAATACTGTGCGCGTGCCTCAGCCGCATCGAGGGCGATTTTGTCAAATGTGTTGGATGTATCAGATGGGGTTGAGGGTTGGGGCTCTTCCCCGGGGTTCTCATTTGCACATCCGCAAAACAACAGGGTGAACAGTAGGCAGGCGATAACGATTTTTTTCATAATCCTTCTCCTTTTGATGTAGGGTTGTCCTCATCATATCATACTTATCTTGTCGAATACAAGTGAAATAGGAGACTTGGAAAAATAATGTGCAAAAAAAGCAAAAAGCTCTTGACTTTTGACGCATGATAAGATATAATAATAAAAGACCAACGGACCATTAGCTCAGTTGGTTAGAGCCACCGGCTCATAACCGGTCGGTCCAAGGTTCGAGTCCTTGATGGTCCACCAGCAACAACCCTATCCGAACCGCAAGCCTCTGTGGCTTGCGGTTCTTCTTTTAGGCATTCGACGTCTGCAAGCATATC
>JAZSFM010000087.1:0-5364 GCA_045532215.1 Eubacteriales bacterium
ACCGGAACAGCCGATGGTCTCAACGAGTGCTTCCTCGATGATACCGTTCTTAACGTTGAGGGAGAGCTTGCACGCGCCCTGTTGAGGTGCACACCAGCCCACACCGTGGGTGTATGCGGAAATGTCGGTGATCTGTTTTGCTTGAACCCACTTGCCCTCTTCGGGAATGGGAGCAGGACCGTGATCACAACCCTTGTTTACTACGCACATATGTTGAACTTCAAGACTTTGTGCGTAAGGATAATTACTTACGTTGCTCATTTGATGTATCTCCTTTTTTAATAATAGACTTTTGGAATGCGGTCAAGAAAGCAGGGGCAGGATCGCCTCGCAGTAAAGACCGCCGATAAACTGTGCACCTGCCGCGTTTGGGTGAACGCCATCGTCGGAATAGTGCATAGGTGTGGGAGCCGTGGGCAGAGCCGCGGCAAATTTTTCATCCAAGGGCAAATACGCATCGGCGTATTCGTCGGCAAGATGGCGCACGATCGCAGCAATGCGCTCGACCTCGTCTCTCCAGCTTTCTTTATCCTCGGAGGGGAGCAGGAAAGGGCAGAGGATGAGGATCTTTGCGTGCGTCTCGCGGCGAATGCGCTCCAGCATTGCGCGGTAGTTTGCTTCAAATTGCTCGTCTGTCATCTCACGTCCGTGCGAGTGGCGATGCCAAACGTCGTTAATGCCGATGAGAATGGACACAACATCGGGATCGATATCAATGATATCGGTCTGTGTGCGTGCCAAGATGTCATCCGAGCGGTTGCCGCTGATGCCGAGATCGATGAATTCAAACTCGATTTCAGGCATTGCCGCCGCAATCAGCGGAGAGGCGTATTTTGCATACCCCTGACCGAGGTCATGGATGTTCGCTCGATTTCTGTTCGCATCGGTGATGCTGTCACCTTGAAAAAGAATTTTCATAAGTATTGATGAAGAAAATTAAGCGATAACCTCGCCGTAAACGGTGCCGAATGCGCAAGCAGCGTTGCACTCATCGGTATTGATGTGTATTGTAAGTGCAAACTTGGGGCTTACACGGCAAACAACGTCGTCAAAGATGAGGGGACGATCGGTGTCAAGGCGAACCTTAACGATCTGCTTATCGGCAACACCGATTTTCTCTGCATCTTCGGGAGTCATGTGGATGTGTCTCTTTGCAATGATAACACCTTCGGTGATCTCAACCTCACCTGCAGGGCCTACCATCTTGAGTCCGGGAGTGCCGGCAACGTCACCGCTCTCGCGAACGGGAACGTCCTTGAGCCCGAGCACGCGAGCGTCGGAGAAGGAAAGCTCAACTTGGTTAGCAGGTCTTGTGGGACCAAGAACGCTAACAGCGAGGGTTTTGCCATTGGGGCCAACGAGAGTGATCTTTTCGTTGCCTGCGGCATATTGACCGGGTTGGCTGAGCTCTTTTTTAACGGTGAGCTCTGCACCCTTGCCGTAAAGAATTTCAACTGCCTCTGCAGTCAGGTGAATGTGGCGCGCGGATGTTTCAATCAGGATCTTGTTTTCCATAATTTCGAAACCCTTTCTTTTTTCACTATTTTTATTCTGTGTGGGTCTGCAAAAGCCCACAATATTCCATGCTACACTATTATAACACAAAAAAAGACATTTGTAAAGATAATTTTTTAACAATTCGCGCGTAATAAATAAAAAAATATTGGATATGATAATCAAAAATGCGTCAAAAACGAACATACGGGGGTACAAAATGCAAAAAAAAGAAAAAAATGAAGATATTAAAAGAGATCGCGAGGAAGCGCGGCAAATACAGCTTGAAAACATTGAAATGAGCCAAGGCAGCATTGCAGAGAATGAACGAGAGCGCTTTCAGTGCATCTCTATCATCGGGCAAATCGAAGGACATTATATTCTGCCCGAGGGACAAAAAGCTACCAAATACGAGCAGATTATTCCTTTGCTTGTTTCTATTGAAGAAAGCGACGACGTGGATGGATTACTCGTTATTCTCAATACAATGGGAGGAGACGTGGAAGCAGGACTCGCTCTTGCCGAAATGATTGCATCTATGACAAAACCAACTGTTTCGCTTGTTCTCGGCGGCGGGCACTCTATCGGTGTTCCGTTGGCAACAGCGGCAAAGCGCTCCTTTATTGTGCCGAGCGCTACCATGACCATTCATCCCGTGCGCATTAGCGGAATGGTGGTAGGCGTGCCGCAATCCTTTCGTTATATGAGTGAGATGCAAAAGCGGATTGTGAATTTTATCTGCGCACATTCCAAAGCGAGTGCCAAGGTTGTGCAGGAGCTTATGATGCGTCCCGATCAAATCGCCACCGATTGCGGCTCTATTATCGAAGGGCGAGAAGCGGTAGAATACGGCATTATCGATGAGATTGGGGGGCTTGATAGCGCCCTTGCTTGTTTGCGCTCTCTTTGCCAAAAAGAGCACAAAAAGGAGAAAAATCTAAAATAAGAATTATTCTTATTATAAAATATAACGAGAAAAAGGCAAGAAAATGCGAAAAAAGTGCGCAGAAATTTCACAAAGGTATTGAAAGTGTTTCATTATTATGATATAATAACTATATCTGTGTTTTATTCAGGCCGATTGTAAGCAAACTATTGCCGCACACCACGCGGGTGTGCCAGCGACACCGAAGAGCTCACAGCCAAAATGAGCAAAACCGTTACTGAAACCGGCATCCGCTGCCCATTGCGCAGGCGTGTATGCGACGGGTACAGAACGGTAAGGAGGATTTTTTGAAAACCGATATGAAATTGCGCTCCGGCGCAACCATTCCGCACCTCTCTCCCATTGACGCGGAGAAACGCAACTATCTCACCCGCGATGTTCTCAACCGTATGCACCTGATGCCGGTCGGGGACCCTGCCGCTTTCCTCGAAAATGAGGACGGCAGCATTACATACTTTTTCGACCCTGCCCGTGTAGCGGAAGCGCCCCCGGAGCTTTGGTACGCTCCCACACAAAAGACCGAGACAATGACGCTTGAGAGCGGTGCCGAAATTGCGCGTATGAGCACAAAACGTGCAGCTGCCTGCGGTTTTTACACTGTTGAGCGTCTCTCGCAAATGAATTACGATGTCATTGAAGAGCCCGTGGCTTACACGCTCCGCAGTGACAAGAGCGTTATCTATTTTTACGATAAGAAAACGGCAATTCGCCGCCCCTTGATGTGTGTGCATTGCGGCAAAGACGTTCGCTATCGTCGTAAGCTCTGCCAAGCTTGTTTTGCAGAGGATCTTGCCATTCGCCGCGCCGAGGGAGACCTGCATCGCGCCGAGCATTACCATATGAAGCGCGACCGTGTACTGTTTTTCGACCTTGAGCTCACAGGCGTTTACACACACGATGAAATTCTCTCCATTTCCATCACCGATGGCAACGGAAAGATCGTGATGAACACGCTGGTTAAGCCCGACCACAAAAAGAAGTGGAAGCAGACCGAAAAAATCCATGGCATCACCCCCGAAATGGTTGCCGATGCGCCGCATTTGGATGATCTCGTGCCCGAAATCAAGCGCATTTTCGAAGGTGCCGACGTGCTCATCGCGTATGGCGTTTCCACCGACTACAGTCACATCAAATACATTTATGATACCGAGGCAGAACGCGAGGCGTTGCACGAAAAAACACGTTGCGCGTCCATTGAGTTTGTGCGTTATCAGTCCGAGCACTATCCCGATCTCGTGCACGCATCCTTGAGTGATGCAATGGCATTGTTGGAGATCGAATGGGACGGTATTGCGCACACGTCTATTGCAGATACCATTGGATGTGCCAAGGTGTGGGAAAAGTTGTTCCCCAACTATTATGAGGATTGAGGTATAGGTTATGGATCAGTTTTTTGGTTTGGACCATCCCGCAAAAGCGGATGGAGATATTGCTCTTTTAACAACCACGCACGACGACGTGGAAAAGAATATCATTTGCGGTATTCTCGAGGAGGAAGAAATTCCGTTTCTTGCAAAAGACCGCGGAGCCGGTGAAGCCGTTCGCGTAGTAACCGGATATTCGATGTACGGTTGCGATATTTACGTTCCTGCGGCTCTTTTTGAAAAGGCGAATGCGCTGCTCGATGACTACCGCAACGGTGAGCCCATCCTTGACGAAGATGAAATTGTAGAAGAGGACGACTGAGGGTTATGAAAGAAATTTTACTTTGCAAACTCGGTGAAATCGTGCTCAAGGGCGCGAACCGCCGCTATTTTGAGGATACCCTCTGCCGCAATTTGCGCCACCGTGCAAAGCATTTCGGCACGTTTGAAGTCAAAAGCTCACAAAGCACCATTACCATTACACCGCAGGATGATTTTTGCGATATCGACGGACTGTTCGAAAACATCCAAACGGTATTCGGCATTGTTGCTATCAGCCGTTGTGCGGTATGCGAAAAATCGATGGAAGCCATCGAAGGCATTATTAAAAGCTACATCCCGCAATTTTTGGTTGGCAAAAAGACCTTTAAGGTAGTTGCCAAACGTTCGGATAAAAAGTTTGTGCTCGACTCGATGGAGATCGCGCGCGAGGTTGGTGGCTATGTTTTGTCCACTGTTCGCGGTATTAAAGTTGACGTTAAGAACCCTGAAATTGTTGTACAGGTTGAAATTCGCGAGCATTCTGCATTCATTCACGCAGGGCAGTTCAAGGGCGCGGGCGGTATGCCTGTTGGAACCAACGGCAAAGCACTGCTGCTTTTGTCGGGCGGAATTGACTCCCCTGTGGCAGGTTATATGATCGCAAAGCGCGGTGTGCAAATTGAAGCCGTACACTTTGAGTCCTTCCCCTACACCAGCGAAATGGCAAGAGAGAAGGTGCTCGAGCTGGCACGCGAGGTTTCACAATATGCAGGCACGTTTGGTGTGCACATCGTTTCTCTGACAAAAATTCAAGAATTGCTTGTCAAGAACTGCGAGGAAGACTATTTCACGCTCATCTTGCGCCGTTATATGATGGCGATTGCCGATCGCATTGCACACCAAATCGGTTGCGGCGCGCTTATCACAGGCGAGAGTCTTGGTCAGGTTGCATCGCAAACGATGCAGGCGATCGGTGTTACCGACCCGATGTCCACAATCCCCGTGTTCCGTCCCTGCATTGGTATGGACAAAGAGGAGATCGTGCAAATCGCTCGCAAGATCGGCACGTTTGAAACGTCTATTCAGCCCTACGAAGATTGTTGCACCGTATTTACCCCCAAGCATCCTCGTACAAAACCCGAGCTTGCCAAGGTAGAGGAGCAACAAAACAGATTGGATTTTGACGCCCTTGTGCAAGAGGCACTCGACGGGGCGTACGTTGAATACATCCGTCCCGAATTTTAATCGGCGCGGAAAACTAAGGAGAAAGACTATGGAACAAAAATATTACCGTATGAC
>JAZSFM010000037.1:0-4363 GCA_045532215.1 Eubacteriales bacterium
TTGATCCAACCGGGAGAGCAAGAAGTGATCATAGGAAGAGTTCCGTTGTTTTGGATTCTGCCGATGAGCTCGTTTGCTTCTTCAACGATTGTAAGGTCTGCTGTGAGGTTCATATCGTATACGCCGTCAAAGCCGAGAGCCTTGAGAGCTGCAACCATCTTGCCCTCAACATCGGTACCGGGCTCATAGCCGAAGCATTCGCCAAGCTGTGCACGAACAGAAGGAGCGGTGCAAATAACGGTATGCTTGGTGGGATCTGCAAGAGCTGCAAATACACCGTCGGTATCGTCTCTTTCATACAGAGCACCTACGGGGCAAGCTACGATACATTGACCGCAGTTGATGCAGGAGGTAGCTGCGAGAGGTTGCTCGAAAGCAGAGCCGATATAGGTATCAAATCCGCGGTTGTTAGCGCCGATAACGCCGATTTCTTGAACCTTGGCACAGGTTGCTACGCAACGACGGCAAAGAATGCATTTGTTGTTATCGCGGATGATGGGAGTTTTATCATCTACCTCGTAAACGTTGGTCTCACCGTCAAAACGAGAGAACTCTACACCGTATTCACGGCAGAGGTTCTGCAGTTCGCAGTTGGTGGAACGAACGCAAGAGAGGCACTTCTTATCGTGGTTGGAGAGCAACAGTTCAAGATTCATCTTGCGAGATGCAGCGATCTTGGGGGTGTTGGTCTTAATTTCCATACCCTCGGTACAAGGGTAAACGCAAGCGGTTACCATTCTCCAGGGGCCGAGTGCGGGACCGCGCATTTCAGCGATCTCGACGAGGCAGAGACGGCAAGCACCGATCTCGTTGATGTCTTTGAGGTAGCACAGTGTGGGAATATCGATGTGTGCTGCCTTTGCGGCTTCCAGAACCGTGGAACCCTTGGCTACGGAATATTCCTTGCCATTTATTTTTACTTTAATCATATCCATTTTCCACAATTCTCCTTTCATTAACCTTTGGAAATCGCCTTAAACTTACATGTGGGCAGGCACGCGCCGCACTTCACGCACTTAGAAGTGTCAATCGAGAAGGATGCGAGCTTGTGACCGGGAGCCACGTAGTCAGTTCTTGTAATAGCGCTTGCGGGACAATTTTT
This sequence comes from Eubacteriales bacterium, assembly GCA_045532215.1. GTDB lineage: Bacteria > Bacillota > Clostridia > Oscillospirales > CAG-272 > UMGS1865. Next base: position 1,103 of record JAZSFM010000037.1, read on the forward strand.
AGCGCAAAGACCGCAGCCGATGCACTTATCGGGATCGATGGAGAAGGACAGCAAGCTCTTGCAAACGCCTGCGGGACACTTCTTATCAACGATGTGAGCAATATATTCCTCGCGGAAGTAGCGAAGAGTAGAAAGAACAGGGTTAGGAGCAGTTTGACCCAGACCGCAAAGAGATGCGGACTTGATGTAGTTGGAGAGCTCCTCAAGTCTGTCAAGGTCCTCAAGCTCGCCCTTACCTGCAATAATCTTATCCAAGATTTCAAGCAGACGCTTGGTACCAACACGGCAAGGTGTGCACTTACCGCAGGATTCATCAACGGTGAAGTCAAGGAAGAAACGTGCGATGTCAACCATGCAGTTGTCTTCGTCCATAACGATCAGACCGCCGGAGCCCATCATAGAGCCGATTTCAAGCAGGTTATCGTAGTCGATAGGAGTATCGATGAGATGTGCGGGAATGCATCCACCGGAAGGTCCACCGGTTTGTGCTGCCTTGAACTTCTTGCCACCGGGAATACCGCCACCGATTTCTTCGATGATGTGGCGCAGAGTTGTTCCCATAGGAACTTCTACAAGACCTGTGTTCTTAATCTTACCACCGAGTGCGAATACCTTGGTGCCCTTGGACTTTTCAGTACCGATGGACTTGAACCAATCTGCACCCTTGAGGATGATTTGAGGAATGTTTGCATAGGTCTCAACGTTATTAAGAACGGTGGGCTTATCAAACAGACCCTTAACTGCCGGGAAAGGAGGACGAGGACGAGGTTCGCCGCGCTTGCCCTCAATAGAGGTCATCAAAGCGGTCTCTTCGCCGCATACAAATGCGCCCGCACCCAGACGGATACCGAGGTCAAATTCGAAATCAGTGCCGAAGATGTTCTTGCCGAGCAGACCGTATTCTTTTGCTTGATCGATAGCGATCTGCAAACGCTTAACTGCGATAGGATACTCTGCACGAACGTAAACGTAACCTTGGTTAGCACCAATCGCATAGCCGGCAATCGCCATAGCTTCGATCAGAGCATGGGGGTCACCTTCTAGGATGGAACGGTCCATAAATGCACCCGGGTCACCCTCGTCTGCGTTACAGCATACGTACTTTTGAACGTTGCCGCGGTTACCGGAAGCGAACTTCCACTTCATACCCGTCGGGAATCCTGCACCACCGCGTCCACGGAGACCGGAATCGAGAATGGTAGCAATAACGTCGTCGGGAGTCATTTCGGTCAAAACCTTACCGAGAGCTGCATAGCCATCCATAGCGATGTATTCCTCGATGTTCTCGGGGTTGATAACACCGCAGTTACGGAGTGCCAAACGGTACTGGGACTTGTAGAAGATGGTATCACTGAGAGAAGAATGAGCTGCCTCAACGCTTTCTGCTGCAGCACCGGTATCGTTGTAAACAAGTCTTTCAACAACGCGACCTTTGAGCAGATGCTCGCTGACGATTTCTGCAACGTCATCAACAGTTACGTTGCTGTAGAAGGTTCCGTCAGGATAAATGATAACTACAGGACCCAATGCACAAAGACCGAAGCAACCGGTTTGAACAACCTTTACTTCTTCAGCAAGACCGTTCTTTTCGATTTCTTGGTTGAAAGCATCCTGAATTTTGGGGCTTCCGGAAGAGGTACAACCTGTACCACCGCAAACCAATACATGTGCGCGAATCATAAAATTGATACCTCCAATTATACGTTCTGAGCGGCTGTGATCGTGTATTCTGTTACGACCTTTCCGCCTTTGATGTGCTCTTTGAGTACTTTTTCAGCCTTTTCAACGGTCATTTTTACGTAGGTAACCTTTTCTTCGCCGGCCTTATAGACCTCGACAACAGGCTCATACTGACAAATGCCGATGCAACCGGTTTGGGAAACGACAACGTCGCTCGCAAGACCTTCCTTGTTTACGCCATCAACGAAAGCGTTGAGTACGGGACGTGCGCCTGCTGCGATGCCACAGGTAGCCATGCCCACAACAATGCGGGTAGTGCTAGTGCCTTCACGCAGAACGACCTTATCCTTCATCTTCTCTCTGATAGCTGCAAGCTCTGCCAAAGATTTCATAGTTTTGATCCTTCCTTTTTGTGTGTTATATATTTTTATATTGCTCACTTAAATTATTGGCGATCCACAAAAGTATTTCGGGCTCGCTAAGGGGTATTTCAGGTCCTAACACCTCTCGCACTTCCCTTGTGTCAAGTGACACATCAAAAGCGTTTGATAAGTGCCGGAACTCGAAATCTATATCGGGACTTCCCTGAATCAAGGTGGTCACCGTTGAGATAATATCTCCCATGGGGGTAAAATCGATATGCTTTTTGAAAAAGGTTGCCGTCACGTGCGTTCCGTGCGCCTCGGGATATTCCGACTCGTGCTTTGAGGCAATGGTAACCTCTCCGCCCGTCTGCTCCGCAGCAAGCTTGAGGAGCGGAATGCCAAGACCAACCTTTCGGGTAGTTCTTGTTGTGCAGAACGGATCGATCACACCGCGAAGGAACTCTGCGGTCATACCGCAACCGTTATCGATGATTTCCATCGTCAACAATTCATCGTTTTCGGTGATGTGAATGTTGATCAGCGTTGCTTTTGCCTTGACGGAGTTCATAGCAATATCCAGAACGTTTAGTGAAAGTTCTTTCATTTCTTCCCTCCTCTCAAGGTGCGGAACAGCTCGCGTCTGACAAGCTCCGAGCTGTAAGGCTCGTCCGCAAGCTCAAAGTAGTGTTCCTTATCGCGGATATCCCACAAATAATGTGCATCTGAACCGCTTACCCAAAGCATTTTTTGCATTGGTGGGTGAAGCTTACTAAGCGGTTCTGCCTTCTTCATATCGTGAAGCTCACAAACGGCAAAGCGTGGCTCAGGCGGAAAAACGCCCAGCGTTGTCAAAATACCATTTGCTTCTCTATCGACGTGAGCAGGATAACAGATGCCGTCGTATTTTTTCACAAGTGGTGGCACATCTTCAAGCGCTAAATCCAAAGCATTGGAAAGCAGATCTGCTTCCTCGCCGATTACCTCATCATTTTCGTTCATCAAAAGTTGATCTCCAAAAATATCAGTTCGGTTTGGAATACGAATGCGATGTCTGTCCACCTCGTCGTTAAATGCAAGCGCTTTGTTAATATCTTCAAACAAGCATACCAAATGAATGTCCTCTGCCGTCGTCAGCTCCATTCCCGCTATTGGAATGATCCCATTCTTTTTTGCAGCCGCAAAAAATGCAGGACAGTTCCGTGAGGAATTATGATCG
>JAZSFM010000005.1:0-2442 GCA_045532215.1 Eubacteriales bacterium
GGGAATTACATAATTTGATTGAAGCAAGTACCGTGGTAAATGAAAAATTCCAAGAACTTTTGGATATGGAAGTCATAACACAAGAGATTTTTAGTGACATTTTTCATATAATAACTTTAACAGAACCCAACACGCCTCTCAACGATGCGGACCACGTTGGGTCGTTTAATTTGTGGAGGAATTTCCATTGACAGAACAAAAGAAAAAAACTCATTTTTGAGTACAAAAAACATAGCAACCAGAATCACATGGATGAATCTGAATAATTTGACTATGCAATCAGAAGCTTTTGTGATAGAATATATCACAGACAAAAATCCCAAAGTCGAATGGGGCAAGTAAAATATTTGCATTAAAATAATATATGCAGCTTGGCATTCCCACAGAGGCAATCGCAGTTGTTATTGCATTGAATGTTATTCTTGAATTTGTTGCAACGGCTGTTAATCTGTTCTGCTTGCAAACCGAGCTTGTTGAACTTTCGGGATCGTTGCAGACACTTAAAACCGAGGTGCTACGCAACAAAGCGGTGTAACACAAATCCTTGATTTACTTTATTATTTGACAAAGGCAGGTGGTTCATTTGGATGGTTTCATTGCGTTTATCACGGCAGATACGCTAAAGGTGATCTGGTCGGGATTAAAGGTTACGCTTCTGATCACAGCGGCAGGTCTGTTGCTTGGCACCCTTCTCGCCGCTTTGTTGTGTGCCGCATCTCGTTCCAAAATCATCGTTTTGCGTATTGCCGAGAAAGTGTTTTCCGTTGTTGTACGGGGAACCCCGGTGCTGATGCTTCTGTTGCTTTTGTTTTACGTGGTCTTTGCACGAACAGGTGTACCTGCCATTATGGTAGCAATTATCGGATTCGGGCTTAATACGGCAGCGCATGTAAGCGAGATTATGAAAAGTGCGCTTATGGCGGTTGACACAGGACAAGTAAAGGCAGCTCGCACATTAGGGTTTTCAGCATGGCAGGCTTTTTGGTACGTTACATTTCCACAAGCAGTTGCATTTGCCCGTCCGATGTATCGCAATGCCACGATCAATCTTCTTCAGTGGACGTCGGTGGTCGGATACGTAACGATCAGCGACCTTACCCGTGTGATTAATCAGCTTGGAGCACGTTCGGCTAAACCTTTTTACAGTCTGTTTCTCGGCATCGTCATTTACTTGTTCGTCGGATATATGATTCATCTTATCTTCAGACTTACCGAACGGAAAGGAGGAAGAGCACGATGATCAGAGTAGAAAATCTAAGCAAGTCCTTTGGCAATCTGAGGGTATTGCGTGACGTTTCGCTACATATAAAGAAAGGCGAATGTGTGGCAATTATCGGACCGTCCGGTACGGGGAAAAGCGTTTTTCTTTCGTGCTTGAACGGGCTTATAGCTCCGGATTGCGGAAAAGTCTTTATTGACGGTGACGATATTTGTGACAGGCATACGAACATCAATAAGGTGCGAAGTAAGATGGGAATGGTTTATCAGGCATTTCACCTGTTTTCACATCTTACGGTGATGGAAAACATCACGCTTGCACCGCGTAAGCTCTTACAGCTCTCTGCCTCTGAAGCACAGGCCAAGGCGGAAAAACTGCTTGACATGGTAGCCCTCAGAGAAAAAGCGAATGCTATGCCGAGCGAATTATCGGGCGGTCAGCAACAACGTATAGCGATTGCGAGAGCAATGGCTATGGATCCCCAAATCGTCCTTTTTGACGAGCCGACCTCTGCGCTTGATCCTACTATGGTTGGAGAAGTGCTTGCAGCTATCCGTACCTTTGCGGATAAGGGGGTCACGATGCTCATTGTAACTCACGAAATGGAATTTGCGCGTGAGGTGGCAAGCCGTGTTCTCTATATGGATGAGAACGGCATTTATGAGGACGGAACGCCGGAAGAAATTTTTGATAATCCTCAAAAGCCCATAACGAAAGCCTTTATCGGTAAGCTAAAGACTTTGCGCTACGAAATTACCTCCAAGGATTTCGATTTTCTTCAGCTATATACTCAGATTTCACTATTTTGCCAGAAATACCGTATCACACCAAAGTCAAGCCATTCCATGCAGCTCTGCACAGAAGAAGCCGTGTTTTATCTGTTAAACAACGACTTGGCAACCCGTATTGAGTTGTCGCTTGAGTACAGCGATAAAGACGGTACCGTGACGCTTTCCTTGGATTACGATGGTCCGCCCGGTAATCCATTTGATGGTGAAGAAGATCTCGGATTGGTACTGTTACGTGCAAAGAGCAGTCAAATCGAATATACAAATGATGAAAAAGGCAATCACTTAAAATTAAATCTACAGACAGGAGAAGAATAAAATGAAAAAGTTATCTACCGTACTTTCGATGTTACTCGTACTCTCGTTGCTTCTTTCGGCATGTGGTAAAAACAACACGGATCCCATTACGACAAGAGAAGATCTCGACGGTAAAAC
>JAZSFM010000138.1:0-6592 GCA_045532215.1 Eubacteriales bacterium
CGCACTCGTCAAACGCCATAGCGATGGTGGATGCGAGGTTGGATTGGATCTGCATGCTTTCCTCGGGTCCCATAAAAATGCGGGCACCGTCGAGGTGAGAGCGGAATTCTACGCCCTCCTCGGTAATTTTGCGCAGCTTTGCAAGTGAAAAGACTTGAAATCCGCCGCTATCGGTGAGCACAGGGCCTTCCCAGTTCATAAACTTGCGAAGTCCTCCCATTTGGCGGATGAGTCCGTCACCCGGACGCACGTGCAGATGATAGGTGTTGGAAAGCTCGACTTGGCAGTCGATCTTTTTGAGCGCCATCGTATTGATGCCGCCCTTGATGGCACCGCAAGTGCCTACGTTCATAAATACAGGCGTTTGGATGTCGCCGTGCACGGTGTGCAATACTCCGCGTCGCGCGCGACCGTCGGTCTTGAGAACCTCAAATTTGTTGATTGACATATTGATCCTTTCCGTATGCAAGAGTTCAGCTTGCAACTAAAAAATGATTGTTGAAGACGGAGCACACAGTTCAGGTGTACCCGTCTGTTGGTTGACTAAAGAAATCAGAACCCCGTTCTGTCGAACTGTTTATCGAGGGTATGGTGCGACATTTCAAGTGCTACGGGGCGTCCGTGCGGACAGAATGTAATATCGGGAATGGCCATCAGCTTATCGACGATCCACTTGACGTGCTCATCGGCGTACGCCCTGCCCGCTTTGATGGCTGCCTTGCAGGCGGCTTGATAGAGGGCTTTTTCAAAAATGATGTCGCGCGTGAGCTTTACGCTGCCCGTGTTGTCGAGAATGCGGCCTGCCATGCTGCCCAGCATATCGGGAACGGCGGCACTATCGACCTCTTCGGGAATGGCATCTACCGATACCGTATTGCGCGCATAGCGGAGCGAAAATCCGATTTTTTCAAGCTCGTCGTTGTATTGCTTCAGCGCTTCTACTTCACCGCTCGTCATCATCACGTCGATGGGCAGCATCAGCATCTGCGATACGACCTCAACTTGTGAAAGTCCTGCTTTGAGTTGCTCAAACAGGATGCGCTCGTGCGCGGCGTGCTTATCGATGATGAGCATCTTTTCTTCAACCTGAACGATGACGTAGGAATTGAACACCTCACCCACAATGCGGTAAAACGGCACAACGGGTGCGGTTGTTTCGACGGTTTGCGGAGTAGGTGCTGCTTTTTCTTCTGTTTTTGCTTCTGCTTTCACTTCCGCTTTTTCCTCTGCTTTTTGAGGAACGGGAGCAGGCGCAGATGCGGCTTTGGGTTCTTCGACTACGGGAACGCGATTTTCATTTTTGACAACCTCGGGGACTTCTTTGGGAAGCACGGGGGGCTGGGATGCGGGACGCGCGGGGGCACTTCCCTGCTTGTTTGTGGAATACAAGTTGCGATATTCCTCTGCGGTCATGCGCGCCTGCGGTTGGGGTTGGGTGCGGTTTTCGAGATCATAGGAAAGTTGGCGCGAGGCGAGACTTTCAATCTTGCCGTCCTTGACAGGGGCAATCGCCTCGGAGACCTTGGGCGCAAACGCACTTTTTGCGGTACGTGTGCCAAAATTGAGTTGCATCGAGGGGCGCGTGACGTTGCCCTCGAGCGCGGTTCTAACGGTATAGTAAATGGCTTCGAAGACTGCCTTCTCGTTAGAAAACTTTACTTCAAGCTTTGCAGGATGTACGTTGACGTCCACGCGCGCAGGGTTAATATTGATGTAAAGCACGCAACAGGGGAACTTTTCAGGAGGCATATACGAAGTATACGCCTGCTCCAGCGCCGCCATTGCGGTCTTGCTTTTGACAAAACGCCCGTTGATAAAGAAATTTTGATAGTTGCGGTTCGCCTTAAAATTATCGGTTCTGCCGATAAATCCTTTAACGGTAATGCCGTCGTGGTCGCTGTTCACCTCGATCAGACGCGAAGCGAACTCCTTGCCAAATACGGCGTAAATGGTGTTTTGCAGGTTTCCGTCACCTGCGGTCTCGAGTTTAAGATTGCCGTCAACAATGAGGCGGAACGCGATTTGCGGATTGGAAAGCGCGACCTTTTCGACGTTTGCGGTCACTGCCATCGCCTCGGTGACGTCCTTTTTGAGGAATTTTCGACGCGCAGGAACGTTAGCAAAGAGATTTTCAACAATGACGGACGTACCCGTGGAGCATCCCTGCTCGGTGATGCTATGGATATTGCCGCCGTGGGCTTCGAGCACCGCGCCAAACTGCGCGTCGGCTGTTTTGGAAATAATGCGCACATCGGATACCGATGCGATGGCGGCAAGTGCCTCACCGCGGAAGCCGAGTGTGAGGATGCCGTCAAGATCCTCTGCCACCTTGATCTTACTGGTGGCGTGACGGCGAATGGCTACGGGAAGATCCTCGGGTGTCATGCCACAGCCGTTGTCGGTGACGCGCATAAAAGTCACACCACCGTTTTGAATTTCAACAGTGATGCGATCCGCTCCCGCGTCAATCGCGTTCTCCATCAACTCCTTGATGACAGATGCAGGACGGTCTACAACCTCTCCCGCCGCTATTAAATTGGCTACCGCAAAGGGCAGAACATTGATCTTTCCCATAGGGATCTCCTTTCTTTTTGTGGGAAACTTCTTGAAAGAAGTTTCCCACACCCTTCAAGAACTTTCTAACAAATTTTCCAAGTTAGTGGTGAAAGTCTATTTACAGACTGTTAGGTACTGTCGCAAGCAGTCAGGGACCACTAACCCTGCCTGCTCCACTAAAGTTGTTTCACTTGGCTATTATTTTTCTAAAATCATACGCAATTCCGTGTTGAGTGTTCCCATCGTAACATCTATTTCGCCGCCATCAAAGCGGAATCCGTATTTCTCATAAAAATCGATGGCTTTTTGGTTTCCTTTGAGCACCCACACGGCAACTTGAGGATATGTAGCGAGTTTTTCGATGGCACTCTGCATCAACCGATACCCTACCTTTTTGCCTTGATATTCTTGCAAAACGTAAATGGCAAATACTTCCCCCATATTGGGCAAAGTTGAATCGCGGTATGCACCGTATGCAACAAATCCAACCACGTGCTCACCGTCCTTGGCTACAAGAATATTATCCTTCCAACGATGTGCCATTTGGGTGCATTTCTCAAGCGTGATACCGTCCAAATAGGTTTGGTCTATCAAGCCCGTATAGGTCTCTTGCCACGATTTCCAATGCACGTACGCTTTTCCGTCGATTTCGGCATCGGTCATCATTGGAACGATTTGAATAGAGTCACTTTTCATATCGAAGCTCCTTTCGGGAAATGGTTATCTTGCTTATTTTTCGGCAATAAAGCTCCAACGGGCGGCTATGTTTGCGGGCATCATGCCCCCAAAGGTAGCTGCATCTCTTTTCAAATTTCTGTCACCAAAGTGGAAGAAAAAGAATTCCCCTTTTCCATCATTGAAGCCCAACTGAAATTCCAATTCTCTTTTGCAGTAAGGGAAAACAGGCTTGATTTGTGCATCAATCGCCCAGACAACATCCATACCGTGGGTTTTGATGTTGGAAATGATCCATTCTTCCTTTTGGGAGAACCATTCCCAAAACGCTTTTGCAGCAGCTTCGTTCATTTCTTTTTTTGCAAATAGTCCAAACATATCTTTACGTCCTTTCTCTATCGCTATATTTTTTCGCCGGTCCTTCCCTTGTCGTTGCGATCGGCAACTACATTTGAGCCTCCCTCCGGGAGGGAGGTGGCATTTTCGCAAGAAAATGACGGAAGGAGAGCGCGACTCTAAGGCATACCTCTCGCCACAAAACGAGTGCATTTTCTTCGTACACGCAGGCTCCTCCCTGCTCCGCGACTTGGCGCGGAGCTTCCCTCCTCTTGGAGGAGGGCGGAATAGCAAACTGTTCGTCTATGGAGTTGACTTCTATTCTGCAAAAAACATTTACTGCAACCTCTTTTTCAAATCGAAAAGGAAGGACATACACTCAAACGGGGAGAGGGTGTTGAGGTCGGCGGCTTTGAGCTCGGCTATGACCTGCTCGTTGGCAACGTCCTCAAAGGAAATGAGGGTATCATCCTTGATTGTGGTGGGCTTCTTTTTGCCTTTGGCACCTGTGTCAGCGTCGGATACGGCGCGAGAGGTCTCCTCAACGGCGGCAAGCACCTCGCGTGCGCGCTTGATGACCTCGTTCGGCAGTCCTGCCAGCTTTGCAACCTCAATGCCGTAGCTATCGTCGGTGGAGCCGCGCACGATCTTACGCAAGAACGTGATGCCGTCTCCCCTCTTTTTGGCGGCGATGTTGTAGTTGACAATGCCGTCGAACTCTTCTTCCATAACGGTGAGTTCGTGATAGTGGGTTGCAAAGAGTGTCTTGGCGCCAATCTTGCGGCTGTTGGTGTATTCGACTATGGCACGCGCAATGCTCATACCGTCAAAGGTAGAGGTACCTCTGCCGACTTCATCGTAAATGATCAAGCTCTTTTTGGTGGCGTTTTTGAGAATGTAGGAGACCTCGTTCATCTCCAGCATAAAGGTGGATTGTCCCGATGCGAGGTCATCCGAAGCTCCCACGCGTGTAAAGACCTTGTCCACCACGCCGATGCTTGCTTCAGCCGCAGGAACGAAAGAGCCGATTTGCGCCATGACCGTAATGAGGGCAACCTGGCGCATATAAGTGGATTTACCTGCCATGTTCGGTCCTGTAATGAGCATCAGGCGGTTTTTGTCGGTATCGAGATGTGCATCGTTGGGCACAAAATAGGTGTCCTTAACGAATTGCTCAACAACGGGGTGGCGGCCGTCCTTGATGATGATCTCGTCGCTTTGTGTAATTTCAGGGCGCACGTACTTGTTTTTGCTTGCCACAACCGCGAGGGAGCGATAGGCATCAAGCTCGGCAAGCAGCGCCGCCGTTTTTTGAATACGCACGCTTTGTTCTGCAACAAATGTGCGAACTTGTTGGAATAATTCATACTCCAGAGCCACGGAACGATCCTTTGCACCGAGAATGGTAGACTCCATATTCTTGAGTTCGGGAGTGATGTAACGCTCACCGTTTGTAAGCGTTTGCTTGCGAATGTAATGCTCGGGTACTTGATCCATAAAGGATTTGGAAACCTCAATGTAGTAACCGAACACGCGATTGTAGCCGATGCGAAGCGTGCGGATGCCTGTTTTTTCGCGCTCTTCCTCGGCGATCTTTTCCAGCCAAGAGTCGCCATCGTTCATAATTTCACGCAAAGAATCGAGTTCTTCGCTATATCCGTCAGCAATCATTTTGCCCTCGCGTACTGTAAAGGGCGGATTTTCGACAATGGCGGCACCAATGCGTGCGCAAATGTCATCGAGGGTATCAAGATGCTCATAAATGCGGCGCAAACCGTCGCTCTTGGCATTTGAGAGAAGTCTTTTGATTTCGGGAAGTACCGTAGCTGTGTTGCACACCGCGCGCAAATCTTTTGCGTTTGCATTGCCGTAAACGATGCGTGTAATGAGACGCTCAAGGTCAAGCACGTGTGAGAGTTCCTCGCCAAGCTCGGCACGCAGCATAAAGCTTTGGCAAAGCTCCTCGACGGCACTCTGTCGGCTCTCAATAGCGGCAACATTCAAAAGCGGCTTTTCTACCCATTTTTTCAGCATACGGGCGCCTGCCGCGGTTTCGGTTTTATCAAGCACCCACAAAAGAGAACCTTTTTTGTCCTTGTTGCGCAAGGACTCGGTGAGTTCGAGATTGCGACGTGTGTTGATGTCCATTTCGAGATACTGACCGTCACTGTAAACGTTCAGTTCGCGAATGTAGGAGATGTCGCCCTTTTCGGCATCTTCGATGTAAGAAAGCAGTGCACCGACGGCACAAATCATAGCGCGGTCTTCAAGATATCCGTCCTTGACCTGTTCGCCAAACTGTGCCTGAACGCGCTCACGAGCGGACGCATATTCAAAACGAGCATATTGATTATCGGTCAAGGCAAGTCCTTGACGGTTGACAAGAAACTCCCCTACCTCTCCCATATTGGTACGACCGATGTTCACAATCGCTTCGCGAGGAGAATAAGTGCCGATTTCGGCTTTCAGGCGCGCGTCGGCGTTCTCACCCGAAAAGCTTGTGGCATAGACCTCGCCTGTGGAAGCATCGGCAAAGCAAATACCGTAGGAAAATTCACTCATGCAAATGGCACAGAGATAGTTGTTGCTCTGCTCGGAAAGCAAACTCGACTCGAGCAGTGTGCCGGGCGTAATCATACGAATAACGTCACGGCGCACAAGCCCTTTTGCCTGCGCAGGATCCTCGACCTGCTCGCAAATGGCGACCTTGTAGTTCTTTTCAATCAGTTTTCCAACGTACCCCTCGTAGGAATGGAACGGAACGCCGCACATCGGTGCGCGTTCTGCCTCGCCGCAGTCTCTGCCCGTCAGCGTCAATTCCAATTCACGCGAGGCAATGATGGCGTCGTCAAAGAACATCTCGTAGAAGTCTCCGAGACGGTAAAAAACGATATAATCCTTGTACTGATTTTTGATTTCCCAATATTGCTCCATCATCGGAGTCATGGCAGTATCTCCTTTTCAGTCGGTTTTAGTGGATATTGCTCCTTATGATTGCGATAACAACCTTCAACCTCCCTTGTGT
>JAZSFM010000078.1:0-6071 GCA_045532215.1 Eubacteriales bacterium
CATCTTCACAGTTGACGGTACTTCTTACTACGAGGGTGTAGAGATCTCTCACAACTGGACAGATGCCTATAAAACAGACGAAACGCATCACTATCGCATTTGTACCGATGAGGATTGTGTCGTCCGTTACTTCTATCTCCCCGAGTCCTACTATCAATACTTTGAAGGTGCCAATTACGGCGAACACACCATTCCCGAGGGCGAGACCGCTTGCTCTGTTTGTGGCTATGGCGCAGAGGTGCCCGAGGAGGAAATTCCCGAGGACGCAGTTCTTGTAGTAGGCGATCACTACCTCAAGATCGATGAATACCTGACGTTTGATTCTGACGGCAACCCCATTGTTGTTACCGAAAAGCCCGCAACTGGCGGTTACCTCTACGCTAGGGTCGGCACCATAGAAGACACTCCTGTCATTACCATCGTTCTTTCAAACTTCAGTTTTGAGTATACCGGTGTAGCAGCCATTGTTGCTCTTCAAGACAATGCGTACATCATGCAGCTGGAAGGGGAGAACACCATCACCGCACACGCTGATAAAAATTATGACGCACTTTATCCGACTTCTCTTGTCAATGGCGCAGGTATTGGTGCTATGGGCAGCCAGCTTGTAATTGTTGGTGAGGGTTCCTTGACCATCAATGCCGAGGTTGGTATTTTCGGGTTCGATTCATCCTTTGCTGTTCAAAATGGCGCTACCGTTACCATTAACGCACAACAAGATGGCATTGAGATTCAAAACGGCATCTTTGCCGTTGCAGATGCCACCCTTACCGTCAACGCAGGGGATGACGGCATTTACATCAGTAACGGCCGTGTTATCCTCGCCGCCGCAAGTAGAGTTTTCGTTACTGCAGACGACGATGGCTTTGCGCTCAGCTATATCGATTTCTTTGCTACAAATGCTACCGTAACCGTTGTTGCGGCGGATAACGCAGTCGATGTAGACGATTGCTACATTAAGTGGGAAAATTCCACCTTTGACCTTACGGCATACGACCACGGCATTACGGTTTATACCGACTCCGAGGAAGGATACCCGTTCAGTGTTATGAACAGCATTCTCAATATTGAGGCGGGCGATGATGGCATCCGCATTTATGGTTATCCCGAAGTCTTCTTTGCAGGATCTGTTCTCAATATTACCGCCGAGGACGCAGGTCTTTATTTGGAGAATACGCAGGTTATCTTTGCATCTCAATTAGGTATGATTTTGTCTTTGAATTCTACCCCCGACACGTCCGGCAAAGCAAGTGAAGTCAACATCAATGCAAAGCGCAATCATCTGTCTGGTGCGACCGTTGATGTTTATGAGGTTAAATTGAACGTTGTGGTAACCGAAACCGCATTTGCGCTTGATCATGCTTCGCTTTACTTTGTGGGCTCCGAGGTCTCTATTGTTTCCAGAGATATAGGCATTTACAGCGAGAACGAAGCAGATGTTAGTGTTTATGATAGCACCCTTTCTATCGAGGCGGCACGTTATGGCATTAACGGTTATCTCTATCTTGATATCAGCGGAGAGATGGTCGATGTCAGTGTTCGCGCACTTAAGGTAATCTACTGCGATTCGATCAGCCTTGATGAGGACTATGACTATATGATGAACGCTTACTGCGACGGCTCCACCTTCTGGGATGAAAACGATGATATCGCAAGCTACGTTACTATCCGCAGCTACGCAGCCGTGAACGCAGAAATGGAAGAGGTAATCGAAAATCTCGACCAACTGCTCTCCGAGGGCGGCGAGTTTGATGCGATTGCAAACTCCATCGCTGACGTCAACGACCTGCTCGATACTCTCACAAATGCAGAGGGAGAGGGCAGACTTGATCTGATCGAAAAGGCAAACGAGGCAATCAATAAGGCACTCGCAACCATTACCCAAAATCTTGAAAAAGCACAAACCGATTTGAATACCGCTATCGCCAACGGCGATGCAGCACTTGACACCAAGATTTCCGATTTGAATGATGCACTTGTAAAAGCAGAGGCAGCATTCGCAGCAGCTGATGGTGCACTCAAGAGCGAATTGCAAGCAGATATCACCGAAACAGTAGGCGCAGCACAAACTACACTTGACAACGCCATCAAGGCAGTTGATAAGAAGCTCGACGAAGCAAAGGCAGCACTTGACAAGGCGATTGCAGATGGTGATACAGCACTTGACGCCAAGATTACAGACCTGAACAAGGCGCTTGAGGATGCGGAAAAAGCATACGCCGCAGCCGATGGCGCACTCAAGAGTGAATTGCAAGAAGATATCACCCAAGCAGTAGCCGCAGCACAAACCACGCTCGATACCGCCATCAAGGCAGTTGATAAGAAACTCGACGAAGCAAAGGCAGAGCTTGAAGCAGCAATCGAAGAGGGCAATACAGATCTTGAGCAAAAGATCGCAGACCTCAATGAGGCGTTGGAAGCAGCCCAAGCAGCAAATACTGCAGCCAACGGCACAACCCAAACCGATCTGAACAACAAGATTACTGCGGCACAAACCACGCTCTCCGCTGCTATTACTGCAGTTCAAACCGAACTCAATAGTGCAAAAACAGAACTCGCACAGCAAAATCAACAAAGCGATGCACAACTTCGCGCCGAGATTTTGGCTCTCAGAGCAGAGCTCTTGGAAAATGACGAAAAGAGTACGCCTTGGCAAACCGTTACCACAGTTATCGCCATTGTTGGACTTGTTTGCAATGCAGGTTTAATCACAGCGGTCATTCTCTTCGAGCGCAAAAACAAAATTTTGATTCCCGCAGTCAAAAAGGGATTTGAAAAAGTATTCTCCAAAAAGGCGACAACCTCCACCGGGGGCGCAGAGTCCACTCCCGAAAACGACAAAAATAAGTGAGAAAATAACCTCAAATCTCTCAACTTCAAGGGAATAAAAGCAAAATAACTCCGCCAAAAGCGGAACGCCCAAGGGCGGCAACGCATTGCGTTGCCGCCCTGAATGTTGTGATTTGAAACAAATTTTGGTGAACAGTAAAATTTGAACCACAAGGTTTTATTCAAGGTAACGCAATGCCAATGTTAACAAAATCACAATGGGGAATTCGGTGATTTTGAACAAACTTTCTTTAGTATTTATATTTTATATTGACAAAATTATCAATATATGGTATGATAATAGCAAGCATTGTCGCCCAAAGCACGCAGCCACTGGATGCGTGCTTTTGCGCGGTGCGAAAAAATGGCAGAAATACTCTGCACAGAAAAGGAGAAACACTATGAAATTCGTCAAATTTATGTGTGTTCTATTGGTCATTCTTACGGTCATTATGATTCCCGTAAACGTAGTTGTCAGAATGTTTGACAACACGCTCTCCCTCCTCGTTCCCGGAAACACTTTCTGGAAACTTGAAAACGAAGATGTAAACGCAATTTATTTCAAAGGCGATTACGCCAGCGAAGCAGATCGACTTGCTGCCGGTAATGATCTTTGTTACCGTGTAGAGGCAGAAGGCGCAGCTCTTCTGCTCAACAATGGTATTCTTCCGTTGGCAAACGGCGCAAAGGTAAGCACACTTTCCACCAACTCTGTCAATCTCACTTATGGTGGAACCGGTTCTGGTAACGTTGACGCTTCCAAGGCAGATAACCTCAAGGTAGCTCTTGAAAAATCCGGTTTGGTTGTCAACGGCACTCTGTGGGATTGGTACAACAGCAAAGATGCTGAAAAGCTTATCAAAGAACTCACCAAAGAAGCCGGTGCATCTGAGGGTGAAAGCGCAGTTCTTGCAGGTCAGGCACCCATCACTGAAATTGACATTGACAAGTATCCTGAAGACGTAAAGAACTCCATCACCACACACGGTGGCACAGTTATTATCACCTTCTCTCGCGTTGGTGGTGAGGGCTACGATTGCTCTTTCCCCGGCTATGAGGGTGAAGCGAACGCACAAAACTATCTTGAACTCGATTCTCGTGAGAGAAAGTTACTCGCATATGCAGAGGAACTCAAAAAAGCAGGCAAAATCTCCGGTATCGTTGTTCTCATCAATACCTCCAACGCGCTTGAGGTTGACTTCCTCAACGATTACGCCATTGATGCTTGCCTTTGGGTTGGCGGTCTCGGTATTGCCGGTACCAACGCAGTAACCGATATTCTTGCAGGTAAGGTGAACCCCTCCGGTAGTCTTGTAGATACCTACTGCTACGATAACTTTACCTCTCCCGCAATGCAAAACTTCATTGCACAAACCTACGCAGGATTTAACGGTCAAATTCCCGAAAATGCTTCTACCTATATGGTATATCAAGAAGGCATTTACGTAGGTTATAAGTACTATGAAACCCGCTATGCCGATGCAGTTATGGGCCTTGGCAAAGCAGGTAACTATGCAACCCAATATGGCAAAGAGGTTGCATTCCCCTTCGGTTACGGTCTTTCCTACACCAACTTTACTTATAGCAATTTGCAGGTAGAAAAGAGCACCAACGCAAACGGAGAAGCTTGCTACAACGTAAGCATTACCGTTACCAATACCGGTAACGTTGCAGGCAAAGAGACTGTTCAAATCTATCTCTCTTCTCCCTACACCCAATACGATATCGACAATAAGATTGAAAAAGCCGCAGTTCAACTGATCGGTTTTGGTAAAACCAAGGTTCTCGATGCAGGCGCATCCGAGGTCCTCACCATCGTTGTTGACGAGCGCGATATGGCAGCTTATGATGCTTATTGTGCAGGCGCCTACATTCTTGATGCAGGTACCTATTACCTCACCGTAGCAACCGACTCTCACAACGCTACCAACAACGTTTTGGCAGCAAAGGGCTACACCACCGAGGACGGCATGGATGCAAACGGTAACGCGGCTCTCGTTTACAACTGGGATATGGAGTTTGACAAGGAAACCTACTCCGTTTCTCTCAACGGCGTTAAAATTCAAAACCAACTGCAAGATGCAGATCCTAACGTTTACTTTGGTAAAGACACCGTTAAATTCCTTTCCAGACACGACTGGGCAGGCACTTGGCCCACTGAGAGCGTAAAGCTCACCCTCATTGACAGTATGGTAAAAGAACTGACCGAAGGTCGTTGGGCTACCATGGGCGAGGACTACTTCACCGTTCCCGCAGAATGGAAGAATATGCCCATGCTTGATGCAAAGAACGGTCTGACTCTTTATGATATGTTCAACGAAGATAGAGACAATGACGGCATTAAGGCAGCAAAGGATTATGACGATCCCGCATGGGCAGAACTCCTCAAAAATGTAACTCTTGACGAACTGATCCAAATGGGTGACTGCTTCCATTGGAGACACCCTGTTCCGTCTGTAAACGCTCCCGGTTCCCGTGACGAAAACGGCCCTCAAGGTCTTACGGTTTCTCTCTTCGGTTCCGGCCTTGGCGCACAAGCAACCGCTTTCACCTCCGAGGACGTTATGGCAGCCACCTTCAATCTCGACCTGATGTATGAGATTGGTGTTATGATTGGTAATGACTGTGTTGACGCAGGCGTTTCCTGCCTCTATGGTCCCGGCGCAAACACCCACCGCACTCCTTACGGTGGACGTAACTTCGAATACTATTCCGAGGATGGTTTCCTTGCAGGCGAGATGGGTGGCATCGAGGTTAAGGGCATTCGCTCCAAGGGTATTGATGTTGTTATGAAGCACTTCGCACTCAATGATTGCGAGCAAGACCGTCTCGGTCAAGCTGCATGGCTCACCGAGCAAGCCGCACGTGAAATCTATCTCAAGGCATTCCAAAAAGCACTTGAAGAAAACGAAGGTCTTGGCGGCGTTATGACCGCTTACACCCGTTGGGGCACCACTTGGTCCGGTATGCATCAGGGTCTGATGACCGGCATCCTCCGCGGCGAGTGGGGCAATAAGGCAATGAGCATCACCGATAATATTCTCGTTACTTACTGTAACGGTGCAGACGCAGTTCTCGCAGGTGGCGTTACTTGCTTCGACGCTATGCTTCCTTACGCTGTAAACGTCTCAAGGACGAAAAGGATGATCCCGTAGTTGTTAACGCAATGGTTGAGGCAATGCATCACAACCTCTACACCATCATCAATTCCGCAGCAATGAACGGTGTTGGCCCTGACACAA
>JAZSFM010000132.1:0-27237 GCA_045532215.1 Eubacteriales bacterium
CCTCCAAAAAGCACTCGCACAAAAATAGAAAAATGGAATTTTTTAATTCACTAACGGACAGCGCGAGAAGAGAACTACTTTCTTAGCGGATAGGGTCTCGGCGGTGCCTAGCCGCTTGCGACAGCAAAAGCGAGCCTTGCGCTCGCGCCGACCGTCTATCTGTTTGAAACGACTTTTTCTTTTTAACCCCCTGTTAGAGGTTTCTTGGAGGGGGTACGGGGGAAGCCTTCTTTGCAAGAAGGTTCCCCCGTAAAAATCGTACTCTTACGAAAGGAGGTCTGTCAATGAAATATGATATTGAACGCGCGTGCGTGACGATGTCGGTGCGCGAGTTGTGTGAGATGGCGTACGCGGGCGGAGATTTGGATCTGCGACCGGGCACGGGTGGCGGCAGGCCTTCTTTTTTGCGCGCGGTTTTGGGGGCAAAGATACACCGCAGATTGCAAGCGGCTGCGGGAGCGGGGTATCAAGCCGAGGTGACAATGACACACACCGAGCAATTCCGGGGTCTTACCTTTGAGGTAGAAGGACGCGCCGACGGTGTGATTGCGGGAGATCCTTATATCGTTGATGAAATTAAAACTGTCAGCGGTTTTGCTTTTTCAATGCCGCCCGCACCGATACACTTTGCGCAGGTCAAGTGTTACGCGCACTTTTTGTGCCGCGCGAAGGATTTGCAAAGCATTCAAATTCGCCTGACCTACTATCGCGTAGACGATGGCGAGATCCGATACATCGAAGAAGAACACACCGCCGCCGAGCTGGCGGAGTTCTATGCAGATCTTCTTGCACGTGTGGAATACCGCGCAAGGATTTTAGAGGAGCGCCAAACGGTGCTGCTTCCTGCCATCGCAGGTGGAAGATTTCCATTCTCCTCTGTCAGAGTAGGGCAGGATGACCTCATCCGCGCCTGCTACCGCGCTATCAGTGGGAGTAAGCGACTGTTTGTCGATGCTCCTACGGGAATCGGCAAGACGGTCTCCACGCTCTATCCCGCTCTGCGCGCGCTGGGGGAGGGGAAGTGCGAAAAGGTGTTCTATCTGACCGCCAAAGCGGCAACGCGCCGCGAGGCGTATTCTGCATCTGCGCAACTGTTTGCGGCTGGCTCGCGCCACCGTACCGTGGTGCTCACTGCACGTGAGCAGGTTTGTGTGAATAAAGAAGCCAAAGAAGATCCCGCAGGCATCTCTCGTCACTGCAATCCGCAGGACTGTCCGCGTGCACGCGACTTTTACGAGCGCGCCCCCCTTGCTATCTGTGAAATTTTGAAGCGACAGAGCGGTTACAGCCGTGCCGTGGTGGAAGAAATCGCGGCAAAATACAATGTCTGCCCGTACGAATTGCAACTCGAACTTTCGGAGTTCTGCGACGTCATTATTTGTGACTACAACTACGTGTTTGATCCCCAAGTGCATCTGCACCGCTATTTTGGTGAGGATATTCCCGCAGGCAAATATGCCGTGCTTGTAGACGAGGCACACAACCTGCCCGACCGCGCACGCGCGATGTTCTCGGCGTCGCTCAAGTGTAGCGACCTATCTCCTGCGCTTGAAACTTTACCGCCCGAGAGCGGATTGCGCGACCATCTTCACAATCTTTTGGGACTTATGCAAAGCTACCGCAACCTTTGCCGCGACACTCTGCAAACCGACGGAGAGGGAATTGAGCGCGGATATGACCTCAACCACGGATCGATGGAATCCTTCCATACCGCTGTTCGCAAACTGCGCCCCATCCTTGACGCGTGGATGCGAACCCATCGCGGTGAGATCGGCGAGAGTGAGATCTGGACACTTTCAGGCGCGCTCCGTCGCGTAGAAACGATTGCCGAAATTTACGACAAAACCCACGTCACCTTTGTGGAAGTTGAGGGAGAGGAACTGACCGTTCGTCTCATTTGCCTCGATCCCTCGCAAGCACTCGACGAGCGGTTGCGCAAATTGCATGGATGCGTATTTTTCTCGGCAACTATGGTGCCCATGTCCTACTATGCCGACGTCCTTGGCGGTGGCAAAGGTGGCTCTTCTAAGCACTCCACTATTCTGCATCTGCGTTCTCCGTTTGATCCCGAAAATTTTGCACTTTGCACTGTCAATACCATTAGCACCAAACTTGAGGACCGTCCGCGTTCTTACAAGAAATTGGTAGACGTGATTGCCGCTACGGCATCGGCAAAGCCGGGCAACTACATCGTTTATTTTCCGTCCTACGATTATATGAACCACGTGCAGGAGCTCTTCTCCCAAAAGTACCCCAAGGTCACAACGGTGGTGCAAAAGAGGGGAATGACCGCCCCCGAGCGTGAACAGTTCCTCGAAGCTTTCAAGGATGACGCCAACCTGCGCATCGGTTTTTGTGTGCTTGGTGGCTCCTTCTCCGAGGGCGTTGACCTGCCCGGCAGACAGCTCATCGGTGCGATCGTTGTGGGCACAGGGCTCCCCGGTATTTCCAACGAGGGCAACATCCTCTCCGAATACTACGAAAACACACGCGGCTCGGGCTTTGATTACGCCTATCGTTACCCCGGCTACAGCCGTGTTTTGCAGGCGGCAGGACGTGTCATTCGTCGAGACGATGACCGCGGTGTGGTTGTCTTGGTAGATGACTCGTGGGGAAGCGAAAAGGGGAATGATGAGTGGGATGCTCACTGGTCCAAACCTGCAACTGTTGCAAGAAACGCGACGGAACTTGCAGAAATATTGCGGATTTTTTGGAAAAAATTCAAATAAGGCAAAATTTTTGCAGAAAAACATCAAAAATCTTGCAAAAACCTATTGCATTTTGCCATCAAGTGTGATATACTGTAGCAGATGACAAAAAAGTGATAGGGAGATTGATATGGAATTCTCACAAATGAGTCGCGCCGAACAACTGGCGCAACTGCAAGAACTTAGAACCGAATACGAAAAACAAAAGGCGAAAGGACTTTCTCTCGACCTCTCTCGCGGCAAGCCCAGCCCCGACCAGCTCGACCTAATGAACGATCTATTCGACAGTATGGATTCGAGCGTTGATTGTTACACCGAGGATGGCGTTGACTGCCGCAACTACGGCTTGCTCAGCGGCATTCCCGAGGCAAAGAGACTGTTCTCCGACCTCTTAAATATTCCCGAGAAGAACCTCATCGTTGCAGGGAACTCCTCGCTCAACTTGATGTATGACCAGGTCATGCGCGCCATGATCTACGGCGTATGCGACAGTGTTCGTCCGTGGTGCCGTGAGGAAGAGATCAAATTCCTTTGTCCCTCTCCCGGCTACGATCGCCACTTTGGTATTTGCGAGTCTATTGGCATCAAAATGATTATGGTTAGAATGACCCCCACAGGCCCCGATATGGATGCCGTTGAAAAGCTCGTGGCAAACGATGCATCTATCAAGGGTATTTGGTGTATTCCCAAGTATTCCAACCCCGATGGCATCACCTATTCCGACGAGACGGTTGCGCGCTTGGCTTCGATGAAGACCGCCGCGCCCGACTTCCGCATCTTTTGGGATAACGCCTATGCGGTGCACGATCTTTATCCCGACCGCCACGACACACTCGCTGATATTTTTGAAGCTTGCACGGCGGCAGGCAACCCCAACCGTCCGTTCTTCTTTGCATCCACCTCAAAGATCACCTTCCCGGGTGCAGGTGTGGCAGTTATGGCGGCATCCGACGAGAACCTGAAACAAATCCTGCCCATTCTTGCCGCGCAGACTATCGGCTTTGATAAGCTCAATCAGCTCCGCCACGTGCGCTACTTTAAGAATGCGGAGAACATTCACGCTCACATGAAAATGTTGGCAGAAAAGCTGCGTCCCAAGTTTGACCTCACGCACGAGATCCTTGAGCGCGACCTTGTCCCCGCGGGCATCGCACATTGGACGCGCCCCTTGGGCGGATATTTTATCAGCTTGTTCGTTCTTCCGGGAACGGCAAAGCGCACATGGGCACTTTGCAAAGAGGCAGGTGTCACCATGACCAACGTCGGCGCGACCTATCCGTATCGCCTCGACCCCGATGACAGCAATATTCGTATTGCGCCTACCTATCCCAGTCTCGAAAATCTCGAGTCGGCTATGTGCATTCTCACCCTTTGTGCACGCATCGCCGCTCTTGAAAAGCTGACGGGAGAAGCAGAAGCGTAAAACAGTGCGGATCGCCCTTGCAAAAAGAGCGGTCCGCGCTTTTTGTTTGCAGATAAAATGAGAATTGCAAAGAACAACTATTTTTAACGGGAGATAAAAAGAATTTAATCACAGATGTTGCAAAAAACAAATAGATTTGGTATAATGAAATTACGCAAGAAGAATATTGCAAAGACTTTTATAAGGAGAGCACTATGAACTTAGAGCAACTTTCTCAATATGTCACTGCCGGTTCAGTGGAAAAAGATGAATCAGCATTTCGAAAGCAAAGCTTATTAACCATTGCCTTTGCCGTTCTTGTGGGAATTCTGTGTGCAACAGTAAAGGGATTTGGACCATACATGATTCTTGCTATGTGCCTTGTCTCGTTAATCTGTGTTGTCACGGTGTTCAAGATTTCTTCCGATATAATGTCGGTGAAGGGATGTTTGTGGGCAGATGCGATTATATCCGGCTCGTTGATTTTTGAATTCTCTGTGGCGGAGTTTGTGTGTTTCACAATGTGGAAAGGACTTACCCCGTGGGTGTTGCTGGTTTACGTGCCTGTGATACTGACTCCCGTATTTTTCTGTATCAGCGCACACAGAGTGTTAAAACATTCAAACTATAACTTTCCAAAAACAACGAAAGAGAATATAGGACGTTATAGCTTTTGGTATGGAATGATTTGTATGCACGTTGCTGCACTCCTGTTTCGCAGTGTTGATGAAAATATAGTTCCTTTAATTGGATTGATTTGTGCCGGTATTCTAAATTGTTTTGTGTCTATTGGACTGATCTCTTTGCAAAAACTGTATTACATAAGAAAGTATAAACTTTTTGAGTAAAATTGAAAGCTTTGAATGTGACTATTCAAGCAGAATCAAGATTTGCTTGGTAGCGAGTAGATGGCAGAAAAAGGTTCCCCTGTGCAAGGGGATGCTGTCAAATGTCGCAAGCGACAAAGGACTGAAGGGTTGGTTTTAACGGTAAGTAAAAAAAGATAGAGCCAACCCTTCCGTCATTTTCTTGCGAAAATGCCACCTCCCCTTGCACAGGGGAGGCTCAAAGATAGTTGCCACATTTGTGGCGGTAGGGCAAGTTTGCAAGTGTCGAATTTTTCTGTGGGTCTTTAGCCCTGCCAGTAACATGCCCTTATAGGGCTGAGCAAGCCACCGGCTTAGCCAGTGGTTATGACTATCTAAAATAATGAAATTGTTTCTTGCGAAAGGCGGAACTGTTATAAGCCTCCCTCCGAGAGGGAGGTGTCAAATGCCGTAAGCGGCATTTGACGGAAGGAGCCTGCGTGTATGAACGCAGAGTACTTGTTTTGTTGCGAGTGCTAATCCAAAAAGCCGCGTGCTCCTCCCTGTGCCGCGACTTGGCGCGGCACGTCCCTCCTCCCGGAGGAGGGCTCAAAGCAAGTATGTCCGCATTTTTATCAACAATGTAAAATAACTTGCCCCAAGTCTTGCTTCAATAAAGCCTTCCCCTCAAGGGGAAGCCTTTTATTGGTTGCCGTATTGACACAATTAACATGTTTATAAAAAAGAAAGGAGCCACCCTATGACGCAGGCATCGCGCAATCCGTTCCCGCACAGCGACAGCAACAAGCGGTATTATACATATGACTACTATCTGCGCCATACCATTGGCGCAAAATGTGCCAAGCTCCCACTTGATATAGGTCTTTCTTGCCCCAACATCGACGGGCGTTGCGCTACGGGCTGCTGCATTTATTGCTCGGGGCGGGGGAGCGGTGACTTTGCCCCCGAGGCGACCTTGTCTGTTGCCGAGCAAATTCAAAAGCAAAAAGAAAATTATGCCCACAAGTGGGATGTGAAAAACTGCATTGCTTACTTTCAAGCGCACACCAACACCTACGCGCCTCTGCCGTTCCTCAAAGAAAAATTTGAAGAAGCGCTCGCACAAGAGGGCATTGTAGGGCTGAACATCGCCACGCGCGCCGACTGCCTGGAGGATGACGTTGTGGAATACCTCGCATCTCTTGCCGAGCGCACCACGCTGACGGTGGAGCTTGGATTGCAAACCTCAAACGATGAAAGTGCCGTGCGCATTAACCGCGGACACGATTTTCAAACATTTTGCGATGGTTTCTCCAAACTCCGTGCCGCAAGTCAAAAGATCAACATTTGTGTGCATATCATTCTCGGACTCCCCGAAGAAGATGACGACACGATGATGCAAACCGTGCGCGACGTTGCCGCATTGCATCCCGACCAGGTCAAAATACACCTCTTGCACGTCCTCAAATACACGCGCCTTGCCGAGATGTATGAGCGTGGCGAATACACGCCTATGGAAAGGGAACACTACATTCGCTTGGTCGCTGATGCGCTTGAGTTGTTGCCCCCCGACGTTGTCATCGCGCGCCTGACGGGCGACGGCATGGCAGACGACCTACTCGCACCCCTATGGAGCCGCAAAAAGACCACCGTCATCAATGACATCGACAAGCTCCTTTTTGCAAGAGATTCTTGGCAGGGGAAGAAATACGAAAACTAAAAAGATAGGACGGTTTGCGTGAAAATGCAAGCCGTCTTATCTGCCTTTTGTGCTTTTAAAAGTATATTGACATTTTCCCCAAATTATGGTATCATAAAATTGGTTAGGTGTCTAACTTATCAAATAAAAACGAATCAAGGAGGTTATTTGTATGAAAAAATCGGTCACTTTATTTTTGGTGCTCATTTTGCTGGTGTCTTGCTTGGTTTCGTGCAATTTTTTGAAGCATGATTTCCTCGACACAAATGCAGATAATGTCTGCGACGTTTGCGGGCATACGCAAAAAACACAAGAAACCACGAAAGAAACCACACAAGAAACCACAGAGCATATGCATCAATGGCAAGATGTCTCGGGTGAGCACGCAAGAATCTGCGTGGGATGTAATGAAAAACAGTTAGCGTCCGAGGCGTGCGATTGGCAATTTGTCGGTCAAACAAGCGATTGTTGGTCTACAACCATCACTTATGGTTGCTCAAAATGCTATCAGCAACAATTAGTCCACGGCGATTCGGTTTTGCCCAATCATAATTGGATAGAAGAAACCGTAAACGGCAAAACAGCTCTCCATTGCAGCCGTTGCAAGGAATCCAGTACCTTTGTAAGCGAAATACAAGAATTCAGTTATGCTCAAGTTCTTGAGGAATACAAAATCGGCGACCCCGGTGTAAAGCACGAAAACTTTTACAACCCCGACGTTGAGCGTGAGGTGACAAGTGCCATCGATGCCATCATAAGAGCAAAGTTTGAACTTACCATTGAATACGATACAATCTCCGTTTCCCAAGATAAAGATTCGAATATGTGGTGTGTGAGTTTTTGGACATTGAATTTGGATGGCAATTGTCAGGATGTTTACATCAACGGCAATGGCTTAACTTGCTACATTGTTTATGGGGAGTAGTTTCCCAAAGAAATTTGTAAACATTTTTGTTTTTTTGCAAAAAAGGCGCGAAAGCGTGGTATAATAGAAGCATCTCGAACTCAGGAGACGTTTATGAAGACTTTTACAAAAATCAAACAGTGGTTTGTTGGCGGTTGCGTGTGGTATGCAATCATTTCGTTGATATTCTTAATCATTGACATAGCACTTTCCAACACCAATGCCAAACACGTTATTTCTTCTACATCCTTTTTGCTCATTTTCCCCTTTGGACTTTCGATGTCGGGGGCAGGGATGTTGTATCGTAGCAAACTGCCGCGTTGGTCGCGCATCCTTTTGCACTATATAATTTCGGTAGTATCTTTCCTGCTCTTTATGCTCCTGCCTGCAGGTAGCACATCCTCGGGCGTTTACGTGCTTTTGATGCTCGTGCTGCTCACCGTTATTTATTGGATTCTTTTTGCACTTGTACATATCTTCGCAAAGCGCTGGAAGCGCATCATCGAAGAGGACTGATGCAAAGGAGCTCCCCTTATGAAGACTTGGTTAAAACTCTTTACTGTTTTTTCACTTCTTTGTGTACTGACAGTATCCACCCAAGCCGCGTATGGGGAGCCCTTTGTTTTGTCAAGTGCAAACGAAGACGCTCTCTCGGGCGTTTTCTTTTTTGGAGAATCGACCACGGCGCACCTCGCACGTGCAGGTGGCATTCTTGATAGTGACGCGCATCGCTCAAAAGTCTTGCGCGACGAGAGCGGAACGCGGTATTTAGATGCGCGTATTTTGTCCTCACCCGTTTTTTATAGCGGGGAAAAATTTTCCTTCGCCGAAGCAATAGAGCGTGCCCAACCGCGTGTGATGGTGCTCTCTTTTGGGCTCAATGGCATCACGCGTTGGAGCCGTGACCCCGAGGCGTTTTTGCGCAATTACCGCGCATTGATAGATGGCATTCTTTCGCGTTCTCCCGACACAAAAATCCTTTTGCAATCAATTTATCCCGTAGGAGAGAATACTTCTTTTGCGCTATCCAAGGATGAATTGAATCAGCAAATCGCCAATCTCAATGCCCATATCGAGGGGCTTGCAACGGAATACCAAAATGTCGATTACGTCAACACTGCCGTACTCCTCTGCGATGCGAGCGGAGCATTGAATGCTGCCTACGATAACGGCGACGGCATCCACCTGACAAACGAGGCGTATGGCATTCTTTTGAACTTTTTATGCCAACGCATTGGGGAAATAGAATAACCCAAAGAGGAGAAATAATGAGTAAAGCAACAGAAAAAGCCGCACGTGCGGCAATTTTGATCCTTTTGTGCGCTGTTTTTATTCTGACGGCTTGCGACAAAAAAGAGGACTATAAAAAGGATATTAACGCAAAAGAGATTGCCACCGCTCTTTGCGAAAAAATCCCCCCTGCGAGTGCGTGGGTTGGGGAAGATGAGGACCTAATTGAAGAATATGTTGATGTTCCCGCCTACGTTAAAGAAAGCAAAATTTATTACGCACAAAATACCAACGATCTTGACGAGTTCGGCATCCTTTGGGTAGAGGAAGGACAGGCAAAAGCGGTGAAATCCCTCTTGATGCACGGGTATTTGGAAAAACGTTACAATGAGAATCAAGAGTGGTACAATTCTTATATGCCAACCGAAACACCCAAGCTCCGTGATGCCGAGGTGCGCATTTATGACAACTGCGTGGCGTATGCCATTCTTTCGCCCGAACGCCGCGCTGCATTCTTCGCGGAGTGCGAAAAGCTCCTCAAAGAGCAAAAATAAGGAGAGCCAATTTCGGCTCTCCTTATTTGTTATACCAACAAATAATTTACCCCTGCCAAAGATGCCGTTGAATCGGCTGCTGCTGCTTGTGCCTGTGGCGGCAAGGTGTTGATTCCCGTCAGGTGTGCGAGTGGTTTATGGTATCTCTTTGCAACGCTCCATAGCGTGTCGGTGGGAGCGGGGAAGCAAACGGTACATTCTCCCTCGGGCTTTTGGCATTTCTCACCTATATTGCAGGCGTTGAGATATTGGATTTTTGTCTGCGCGCGCGTCATCAGCGATACGGCAAGCTCGGCGTCAATTCCAAGACGTTCACCATCTGCGCGTGCGCGACAGCTGATGGGCGAGATGTGCACGAGATAGTCGACAAGCCCCATATCTCGGTTTTCTGCTTCATAACGATAGGGCAGTTCCACCTCTTGCGAGGAGATTTCTCCTGCATCGTCGCAAAGCGTGAGATGTACGCGGCAGCGACCGCTCAAAATATCGCGTCCGTTGTCCTGCGCAAGTTCCGCAGAAAGGGGAGTCAGATGTGCATCTATCACATTCATTCCTTGTCGCAGACCTGCTTCTTCAGCGGTCAGCGTTTGACCTACCGAGAAGTTTGCGCAAACACAACTGCGCGACTGTGGGAGCGTTAGAAAATCGGTTCTGCCTTCGCTGGCAGATTCCAATGCATAAGCATCGCGCACATAGGTCAGGTTGCGATCACGTTGTGCACGCCCTTGCAAAATAACCGAAAGGTCACACAAAATGCGACCATCCTCAACGGTCACGCTCACATCGGCACAAGTGCCAAAGGCAGATGCCGCACAATTGACCTCGCATCCATCCACTTCAACCACACTTTCAAATGGAATACGGCGCGTTAGTTGAGAGGGAGAAAGGCCCGTAGCATCGTGTGCGCAAAGTAGTTTGAGGGCTACCTCACCGCGGCAGTTAACGCATCCGCTCCCCGCGGTTGCTTCCGAAAGGAAGACCTGCCCATCGGCACATACCACGCGAACGTCCTCGCCTTGCGTGTCGCAAACGATTTCGTCATGCAACATAAGTGGTTCGCCCACACCCGAGAACATTTCACAGACGTCGCAAGAGCCATATAGTTTCTCGGCGGCGATCCCTGCAATCAGGTCACCATTTTCAATCAGGCGAATTCCGTAAAGACGCATCCGTGCACGCAAACGGCACTTGAGCGAGAGCTTGCGGGGGGAGAGCACACGTGCATTGCAGGGTTCGGGCAAAATATCGGCGTCACACACCAGCCCCTCGCCAAGAACCGCGTCGGATGGCAAATCAACGGGGATGCCAATACGGTATTCCGATGCGTGCGAGGTGGAGTAGAGTGCACCGTCGTTGCCTGTGTAGAGGATGCAGAAATCCACCGTTCCCGAAAGCTCGGTGTTTGCCGCACCGACGTATCGCGCAGGGGGAGAGACGGTTGCGCTGACGCGAACAAGACGCTTGATTTCGGGGCGGTAGTCGGGCAGGGAAACCTCGGCGGTTACTTCTCCCATTTCTTGTTTATCGCAAAGCAGCGTTTGCACGCGCAGAGCGGCGGAGTCTGTTTTTGTGTAGTTGTCCATATCGATTGCTCCTTTTCTATCCGTTTTTGTGCTACATCCTATGCAAGAGGAGGGATAAAAATGCGTGCAAAATGCTTTGCGTTTTTATCAAAAAAGCTCTTTTTTCTCCTTTTTATGCTTTTTTTCAAAAATTCGTCACAAAAAAAGTAACAATTTTTCACATTTGCCAATGTGAAAAATGGACAAAGAAAAGCCAAAAAACCGTCGAAATTCCCAAAATCAAAATATGCAAATTGTGCAAGGTGATACAAGGTGCAAAAAAGATGGTGGAAAAGTGTAAAAAAATATGTTGACATTTCACAAAAAAATGTTATAATTATTGTGTAGAAAACTTTTTGATGCGCCCGAAAGGATCCCCCGATGAACAAGAATGAGCAAACCGCACACCTCGACCTGATAAATGCCGCACGCCGTGGCGACGAGAGTGCGTTTGAAACTCTCCTTGAGGCGTATGATCCGCTCATTGATGCTATGAGCCGCTCCTTTGCCAATGTGGCAGATGATTCTGAGAGTCAAGAGGATCTGCGTCAAGAGGCGTGCATCGCTTTTTATAAAGCAGTGCAAACCTACGATAGCACGCAAGCAGAGGTCAGTTTTGGTCTTTATGCAAAGCTCTGTGTGCGTAACCGCCTAATCTCCTACACGCGCAAGCTCCGCCGCCGCGAGTCGGTTTTGCCGCTTGAGGAACGCATCAAAACAGAAGAAGACGTCACCGCGGGTGTAGTAGCCGAGGAGGCGTATATGGAGCTCTACCGTCGCATTGAGGCAGTGCTCTCTCCCTATGAGAACCACGTTTGGTGGCTTTATCTCTCGGGGCAGACCACAGGTGCGATTGCCGCAGAACTTGGCAAGGATGAAAGAAGCGTGCAAAACGCTATCTATCGCATTCGCAAAAAACTGCGTGTAGAACTTCACCCAAATAGTTCAATGCCCGAATAGCTTAAACAAAGCGTTGGGGGAAACTCCAAAGATGGCGGTGAAAATCCGCCGAGGGTAAAAATACACCATTTTCACAACAAAGAGAGGATTACACCATGTTCCAAGAAGAAATCAACGATGCAGTAGTAGCAGAAGAAGTAGTAGAAAAAGAATACGTTGATGAAACGTTGGTTTGCAAAGATTGCGGCAATGAATTCGTTTTCACCGCAGGCGAGCAAAGATTCTACGACGAAAAGGGCTTTTTGAACAAGCCCAAGGCTTGCAAGGCATGCCGCGACGCTAAGAAGAACGCCGGCAAGGCACCCCGTGAGTACTTCACTGCTGTTTGCGCAGACTGCGGCGGCGAGGCAAAGATTACATTCCAACCCTCCACCGATCGTCCTGTATACTGCAGCGCTTGCTTCGAAGCAAGAAGAAAAGCACAAGACTAATCGCAAAACCCAATTGTCTGTATCGTTTCTTGGTTTTATAGAATCTGCAACAGGTCGATAACTCTCAGAACATATAGCAAACAAAGAAGAGACACCGAGCAATGCTCGGTGTCTCTTCTTGCAAAAACAAATAAAAAAATATCATTTTTATATTTTTTTTTGGAAAGTACTTGCAATTTCCCAAAAAGTATATTATAATAGATATGAATAGTCCGATCGTATCGTTTTAGGAGGATTTTGGTTATGAGTAATGACAATTATCGTTGCCCGATTTGCGGTGGAAGACTGAGAGTTGTCAATGTAATAAAAGTGGATACATTCCGCAGACCTGAGGCAACGCAGTATGACCTCAGTGTTTCTCGTCGCAAGAGTAAAATTAAAATGCCCAAGACCTCGGCACAAGAATGGATGTGTGCTTCTTGCGCAAACCGTTTGCCTATTGGAAAGGTAGCAAAAGCAGACAAAAAGGCAGATGCAAACAAAGCAACGAAAGAACTCAAACCCCAAAAAGAAAAGAAGCCGAAAAAGAAGATCGACCGCAAAAAGCGCGATGCTTTCTTGGCAAAACTCTTTATCACCCTTTTGGTTTTGGGCATTCTTGCATACTTCGGTTATGCATATCGTGAAACCATTTTCGGATATTGGGATAAGCTGATGGGCATCGTTGATAAGGCAAAAGGTCTTATTGAGAAAGTTGCAAGCAAATTCTAAAATATTAAGCACGCAAGGAAACCCTTGCGTGCTTTTTATATCTTATTGATTGAGTGATTCACCGATTTTGTCGGATAGCTCTACAAACTCTGCAATGTCAAGACGTTCGCCTCGAATGGTGGGCTCAAAGCCGCAGTCGGCAATAATGGCGTTGATCTGCTCCTTGGAAAGCTCCGAGAATCCTGCCGAAAGGGCATTGGAGAGCGTCTTGCGGCGTTGCGCAAAGGCGGCTTTGATGGTGCGGAACATCAGCGCCTCATCCTTGGGATGATAGGGACGCTCCTTGTAAAGGCGAATGCGAATGACCGCAGAATCGACCTTTGGAGCAGGGATGAACTTATCGGCAGGCACAACAAAGAGCTTTTCGGCTTCTCCGTAGTAAGAAAGCACCGCAGTAATGGCACCGTAATCCTTGCCGCCCGCGGGGGAGCAGAGACGGTCGGCAACCTCTTTTTGAATCATGACCGTAATGTAGTCAAATGGCAGACCACACTCGAGCAGCTTCATCAAAATGGGGGATGTAATATAGTAGGGAAGATTTGCACATACTGAAACAGGGCCCTCGGCAAACGCAGGCGCAAGGAGCGCTTCGAGGTCGGCTTGCATCACGTCCTCGTTATGAACGGTGACGTTGTCGAACTCGCCAAGCGTGTAATCGAGAACGGGAATGAGACCGCGGTCAATTTCCAGCGCAACCACACGCTTGTGACGCAGTGCCAACTCATAAGTCAGCGTTCCCATACCGGGGCCGATCTCAAGGATCGTGCTGTTTGCATCGTCGCAGCAAGCATCAGCAATATTTTCAACCACCGAGCGGTCGGTCAAAAAGTTCTGCCCAAACTCCTTGCGAAAGGTCAGGTGGAACATACCCATCACTTGTTTTACTGTTTTAATATCACATAAATTCATAGGGGAACTCCTATTTGCTTTTTTCTGTCATTATTCTACCACACATTCGTGCCAAAATCAAGAGTGAGGCGCGAAAAAGAAAAAATGTTCTTCTTTTTTTGAAAAATGATATTGACAAAAGGGCAATTATCGGGTATAATAGATACGTTGTCAAAATCCATACGCTGGTGTAGCACAGTCGGTAGTGCAGCTGATTCGTAATCAGCAGGTCGTGTGTTCGAGTCACATCACCAGCTCCAAGCTCCACAACTGTGGGGCTTTTTTAAGAGTTTACACGCAAACGGAGGCGTTTGATATGACACCCATTGAAATCATTGCACAAATCGTTGGCATATTCGGTATGCTCGCGAGCGTTCTTTCTTATCAGCAAAAGGGAAAGGCGCGCATCCTCTTTTTCCAACTTCTTGGCTCGGCTCTGTTTGTGGTCAACTTCTTTATGTTGGGTGCGTTTTCGGGCGCGATCCTCAATATCGTTGCCATCGTTCGTGCGCTGATTTTCATTTATGAGGACAAGATTCACGGTGACCACCCCGCGTGGACGATTGGTCTGACCGTGGTTTATATCCTTTCTTACGTTTCCATCTTTACTGTATTTGGCAAAGAACCCACCGCAAAGAACCTGATTTTGGAAGTCCTGCCTGTCATCGCCATGACCGTTACCACCATTGCATTCCGTCGCAAAGAGGACAAAGCCCTGCGTCGCGTGGCGTTTATCAGCTCGCCTCTGTGGCTCACCTATAACACCATCTTCTTCTCGCTCGGCGGCATCATCGGTGAAACACTCAATCTCACCTCTGCCATCGTTGGCACTATCCGTTTGGATAGAAAAAAAGAAGAAAACAAAGCAGAATAAAACAAAAAACGAGATAGCAAGTGCTATCTCGTTTTCTTTTATTTTTCTGTGGCATCGGTAAGATACACAGTATATTTCCAGGTTTCGCACTCATAGGTAGGCTTGCCGGGGAACTGCCCAAGCTTGGAGAGATAGATCTCAAAGGTGCCTGCCTCGCGGTCCTCCAAAATGCAGAAGTTGGAAAGCTGCACCTTTTCGGTCTCATCGGGTTGGCGTGTGTCAATCAAAACCATGCTTTTGCGAATTGCCAAGCCCGTTTCTTGATCGATCTCGATCATATAGAGGGGGAAACGCGGGAACGCGCCGCTGACGGCTTCCTTTGTGCAAGCATTGCCAAACCAATAAAGCTTGCCGTTTACCTCACTCTTCACCACTTGGCAAATGGAGGCAGGAGAATAAACGATTTCGCCATTCTCATAGCACCACGGCTTTGGCTCGGAGAAAGTTTTTCCGCCGTCATTTGAAATAACGTAATATTTGCAAGGAGGAGCATTGGGATCAAGGCGATACGTCCAACCAGAAACCTTATCTGTGGAGGTGCGGAAGATGCAAAGAATTCTTCCGTCGGGAAGCTCTGCAAACGTCGGCTCCGAAAGTCCGCGCGTTGAGAGAGTATCGTCCACAATAATGGGCTCGGAATAGGTGATGTCATATTGTTGGGTGCTGGCGTTCCAAACACCGCGAGCCACCAAAAGTGCCCATGCGTGTCCAAGTCCGCCTGTGGTGGGGAAGACGTCTTGCAAATTCAAACCTGCCATTTCGCAAGCGGTGTTTACGGGAATACAGAGATTGAACAAAATATCACCGTTTGCAAGAACGATCAGGTCAGATCCACGCGAAATATTGGTGGTCAAATAATCGGTTGTGCGGTAGGTTGCACGATCGTAATCGGAACCCTCCTCGTATTTTACGAGAACACGTTCATGCGCTGTGCCGTCGGCATCTTCAATCATCAAAAAGCTGTGCATAGGGCGCGTATATCCTGCCCAATAGTGTGCCTCGGTTGCCTCGTAACCGTCTATGTAAATGAACTGACACTGCAAGCTTACAAAATGACCGACCACGGGATTGTATACGTGTTGCGCTTTTTGATAGCCGAGATTTTCGTCAATTTCGTCATTCCCGACCTTTTCGCGTGCGGGCAGGGGCTCGCGTTCCCATTCCGTCCAGGTTTTGCCGTTGTCATAGCTAAAGCGGTATTCGCGATAGTCGGCAGTATCGTCTTGCGATTGAAATTCTTTAATTTCTTTGCGCACGGTGCCTTCCGCATCCAAATAATATTGCAAATGCTTTTCGGCAACACCCGTGCCTGTGGCAGGAACGATCAATTCTTTTTCCACTAACATTGTTACCTCCGAAGTGATGATTTCGTAAGCGGCAATCTCAAACAAGCGAAGTTCTTTGCCGCCCGTAGTGAGGGAGGAATTTACCGCACCGAGTTTTGCCTTAAACACAACGGTATCGTCAAGATGAAGGGAACCGTATGCTGCGCCCGACAAATATCCGCCTGCTATGCTGATGTAAAGACCGTCTGCAATTTTTGCTCTTGCAAAACCGTCGGGGTTTACTTGGTGGTTAAGCGTGAGCTCTACATAATAGTATTCGCTACTGTATTTGCCTTTTTCATGGGACATACCAATAGCAATTGCTTCTTCGATGGATGTTAAAAAGCGTTTTTTACAAATGGAACATTCGTATTCTTTTTCAAAAGCGTGCTCTGTAGAAACGTCGCCTTCAGTTTTTCCGCATTTTGAGCAGGTCTTGGGAGCGATACAGGTTGCATCCATCCATTCGTGAACGCATTCCTCGGGAGTCGTTTCCTCAGGAGTGGTCACCTCGGGAGTGGTCACTTCGGGAGTTGTTTCTTTGAGAGTGGTTTGTTCGGGAAGCGAGTCAGCTGTTTGGTTTTGATTGCAGGATGTAAAAACGATTGTGTTTGCCAATAAAATTGAGCATATGCAGAGTAAGAGGCAAATGCTTTTTTTCATAACGAATACCTCACATTTTTGTTTTGTGAGTTCATTATAGCATATCGCATCAAAAAAGTCAATAATCAATGCGAAAAGCGAGAGGAAAGAGATGGTATTCAGAGAGTTATTCCTATACAACTCTCTTAGAAATCAGGGTCTTGGTGGGTCTCGCTGCGGCTCGGTCTCGCTCACGTTCTGATAGTCCACCGGACTGTCATTCATTCCGTTCGCGCCGCTTCGCTACCCTGATTTCTTGCGACAGCAAAAGCGAGGTGTGAACCTCGCGCCGCCCGTCCGTATGGAAACTAACAAATCCATTTTAGCCCTTTTGTGAGAGAGTTTTTTGGAAGGGGTACGGGGGTACCTTTTTTACTAAAAAAGGTTCCCCCGTAAATCCTTACTTTTATCCTTCCAGTTGTCTCCCTAAAAAACCTGCCGCGGTGAGGATAAGCTTGGTTTCCACCTCGGCGGCGGGCATATCATGGCGGTCGGCACCGGGGGTGTCGCAAACGGATGCCACACAGCCGGCAATGTCGCCCTCGCTAATGATGGGCATAGCGCAGCTGATATAGTGCGCACTGCCGTCAGCAAGGACGGGCAGAGGGGTATCACCCTCGTGCCAAACGTAGAGGGAGCGACTCTCAATAATCTGCTCCAATTCTTGTGAGATGGGTTTGTCGGCATACTCCTTGCGAGAGAGCCCCGAGCAAGCAATTACGGCATCACGGTCGCAAATCACCACCGAGAGCGAGCAGGTCTTGTGCAAGGTCTCGGCGTATTGAGACGCAAAAGCGGCGAGCTCGCCAATGGGGGAGTATTTCTTAAAAATAACCTCGCCCTCGCGGTCGGTGTAAATTTCGAGAGGATCGCCCTCGCGGATGCGCATAGTGCGACGGATCTCCTTGGGGATAACAACACGTCCGAGGTCATCAATTCTTCTAACAATTCCGGTAGCTTTCATATTTATTACCTTGCCTCGCGTGGCGAGGCATGCCTTTCTTGTAATCGATTCGTCAACTTGTAATTGACCCGTAATGCTATTATTTGTGACAGAGACGAAAATTATCCAAAAAAAGCGAGGAAAAATCAGGATTTTTTCAAAAAAGAAAAGCCGCAGATGAAAAATCATCTGCGGCTAAAATTTTATTAAGGTTCAAGGGAGTATTGACCGGTTACAGGGTTGTAGGAGAAATCTACTGCACTTAAATTGGTATTATATCCAACCTCTCCAAACATGTTCAAAAAGAGTTTGAAAATAGTCAGTTCGTTGGAATTTTCTTTTGCCAAGTAGATGTCTTCTTCAAATCCATTATCATGTGTAATATGATAACCATCGGAAATTTCTTCGATTTGCATCCATACATAGTTGTAAGGATCGCGGAGGAATATCTTTACCGCGTCACCTTCATAACAAATGAAGTAATCGTAGTTGTATTCCTTTTGAAGAACTTGCATTTGGTAGTTTACCAAATTATCGTCATTGGAGGGGAGAATAGATGTGAGGATAACGCTATCGTAATCTTTCTCATATACATATACCGAATAATAGGTACCGTAATACGATTGACCATTGAAACTGATCATATCGGTCCAGCTCCAATCATCGCTATCAAAGGTGAACTTTTCTTCCTTTGCATCTTCGGGCATAGGAACGATAGCACCGTTGATTTCGTTTACGATGTTACCCCAGGTAACGTTGATCTTGCCGTTGGCAATTACGTCAAGCGAGAGGGAGAGAGTGGTAGTGGAAGAATTGCCGAAGGAATCCTCGGAGCCGCCCAATTCAAATTTGTTGATGTTTACGTGCATTGCGGTGCAGGAACCATCTGCCTTGGTATTGAAGGTAAGAGCAACAATATCAAAGATTTGGTTAATGATTTCTTTTACTTGATCTGCAAATTCTTCGGGTGCACCGATCAGTGTGTAAAGTGCTTTTTCGCGGAGCGGCTTAACACCGTTCTCCTCGATTTCTGCCTTATAGGAATCGTCTTCTACACCAAAGATCA
Organism: Eubacteriales bacterium; assembly: GCA_045532215.1. Lineage (GTDB taxonomy): Bacteria > Bacillota > Clostridia > Oscillospirales > CAG-272 > UMGS1865. The sequence goes on from JAZSFM010000132.1 coordinate 18,706, forward strand.
GTTGACCGATTACACTGTCGGAGATTTCAGAATTCTTCAACAAGTCGTCGATATCCAATCCTTCGGAAATGCCGATGAGGGGAAGGAGTTCCTCAATTTGTGCAACGAGGCCGTCATAGTCGATGCCGTTATCCTTGAGGTAAGTGGGAATCTCGCAAATTTTGAGGTCGAGAATTTCAAATGCGGTGTTAACGATTTCATCGAACAAGTCAGCGCCAAAGTAAGCATCAATTACTTGGGCAACGGGTTTGGTAGCAAGGTCTTCGTTCAAAGCCAAAACTTTATCTTTGCTCAAGGTTACCAAAACAGAGCCGTCTGCCTGCTTTTCGAATGTAAAGAACATATTCAAAACGGAACCAACAAATTCGTTGATGTATGCTTTGTTTTGGTTGTAGAGGTCTTCTATCATAGGAACAATGGTGTCGGTAACAAGGGTGAGAACCTCGCCATTGATGCCGGAAGATTCCATGGAACCGCCCATTTGATCCAAAGCTGTTGTAATTACTTCTTGAATATCAAATTTGTGTTGGCTTTCTTGTGTGGTGATATAGAGATAACCATCAGCAAGAATTGCCTTGAAATCGATTATAATGTCGAGATTGTCCATAGACAGATTGAACTTACCGTGCGCCGCACCGGAGAGTTCGCCGTCTTTAATCGAAATTTCAAGCTCGGCAACATCAATGGTATTGAACTTTTTGAAGGGAATGTCGTATGTGTTGCCGGTAGATTCCACTTCAACAACCAGATTGTTGAGTACAATAGAAATGCCCTCGTTGGTAGCGAAAGAACTCAAGAAATTGAGATAATAGGGGTTGTTTGCATCAAGACCGCAAACGGTGCAAATATTGTTTTTGTATTGGTGTCTTTTTACGGTTCCTTCAAAGAAAACATCGGAAGCATTGGTGCTGATGGCGCCGCAAGCGCAGGATTTATAATATACATTTGCGTTTGCACAGGTAGCTTCAGACTTCAAAGCTTCTGCCTTTACGATTTCCAAGTTGAAGGTGTGGCCAAGTGCGTTGCCTTCTGTTTTGTTGCAGAGGTTGCAGGTCTTGGGGGTGGTGCAGGTTGCATCCTTCCATTCATGCTTGCAGAAAAGATTACAGGAGGAAAGTCCAATAATCATTCCGGCTACAAGAACGAACAGAAGAATGGATGTTGTGAGTGTTCTTTGGGTTTTCATGAGATGTCTCCTTTCTAAAATAGGTGGCTTTGAATTTTTATAATAAGGTGGTGCACTTTGTGCAACCATCGTATTATCCTTAAAACAATATGATTAAAAACTGCGATACAAGAACCACGGTGATGAGTGCAATGGGATACGTTGCCGCATAAGCGATAGCAACGTCCTCGGTGCCCGCAGTGGTAATGAGCGTGCCGAGCGCCGGAGTAGAGGTCATCGCACCCGTAATGGTACCGAGATTGTTGAGCAATCCCATCCTAAGTACGAATTTTGCAAACAGGTATGCCAAAATCAGGGGGACGACGGTCATAACCGCGCCGTAGAGGAAGTAGATGGGGTCAAAGCAAGATACGAATTCGGCACCGCCGGGGATTCCTGCGCCTACCAAAAAGAGGATGAGTCCCAACTCGCGCAAAAGTTTGAGTGTGTGCGTCGGGGGGAGAATGTTGAGCTTTCCCAGGCGTCCAAAGTGACCGAAGATCAAGCTGACAAGCAAGCATCCGCCTGTGGTAGTCAGGGAGAAGCAAGTGCCGCCAAAACCATCTGCCGAGAGTGGAATTTTAATCTGTCCTATAACAGCACCCAACATAGCCGCCAGAGCAAAGGGGGCAATGCCCGCTGCATCAAGAGAAAAGAGCTTTTTGTCATCTTTCTTTTCTATCGCGGTTGCGGCGGGTAGTAAAAGAGCGCGTTCCTTTTCCATATCCGCACGCTCAATGCGCGGAATAAGTTGGATAAAGAGCACCTTTCCAACCACACCGAAGATGTAAGCAATGCCGTGACCGACAGACACGAGCCCCATATATTCGGGCGCGACGGTCGCTTTTGCCGCAGAGAATGCGGGGGTAGATGTTAAAGCACCCGAAAGGATGCCAACGATCATTGCCACAAAGCCATCCTGCTCGCCAATGGTTGATCCGTAGCCAACGACCTCGCCGAGGAGAATGCAACCAATGCCGATGATGCCGCCCAAGAGGGGGATGAGCACACCGAGCGGTGCATAGAGTTTGAAATTGTGTTTTAGGTTTTGCACAAATCGAGGGCCTGCCATATATCCCACCGAGGTGACAAACAGGATGAGGCCGAGCCCTTCAACCAGGGCAAGTCCATTTGTATAATTGTAGCTGCCGGAAAAATCAAACAGCAGAGCGCCACTCTCATTTACACCAAAAAAGAGAGCACCAACGAGAAGAGCGATCAGAAAGACGCCTGCATCTCCCAGCGATATTCCTTTTATTTTTATGCGTCCCAAGGCATATCCGAGGAACAAAACGGAGAACACGACCAAGAGCAATGCGGAGACATTGCCGATGGAGACCAGACCGCCCAAAAAGGTCAAATCAATCCACTCCTTTTCTAATCTATTCCAATTATAACACACGCGCGCGAAAATTGCAAGGGTTTTGGTGCATTTTCAAAAAAAAACTTAAGCCCAGACAAGCGGATGCATCTATCGATCAGATCGTGTTATGTTTGCAGTCATACTTGCCATCTGTGCCGCATACAATGAACCAACACAATCAGGAAGGTAGGTTTGTATGATGAAAACGAACAAAAGAAACAAATATCGTCGCATAGCACTTGTTTGTTGCCTTACGTGTGCGCTCACGTTGCTTTGCGCTTGTAATTCGCAAAAAGACGACAGTATTCCCGATGCCCAATCCGTTCTCTCACCGGGTGTGCAGGTTCTTTCTGCCTCCACCGAAATGGCAGTTTGGGGGCCTCGCGGTAATGACGTGACTTTCACTGCCGAAGACTTTGCCCGCAATCTCAATCTTTCCAAAATTGATTACATTCAGGTCGTAAGCATTCCCACTGCCGCCGAGGGAGAGCTTTTGATGGGTTCCGTTCGTGTTAATGTCGGTCAGATTATTTCCGGCGAAAATATCGCACATCTCTGCTTTGCGGCCGCCGATGATACCATCACAAAAGCATCTTTTACGTTTTCAGCAAACGGCAACGCTACAGCCATCACTTGCAATGTTCACCTCTTAAGCGACAAAAATTATGCACCCACAGTCAGTATGGCATCGAGCGCGACCTTGCAGATGTCTACCTACCGCGACCGTGAGGCACACGGATGTCTCTCCGCCTATGATCCCGACGGCGATGCGCTTGTTTTTGAAATCGTGAAAGCCCCCGCAAATGGCTCTGTTCTTCTGACGGATCGCGGCGAAGGAACCTATGTTTATGCACCACGTAGTGGATTTACGGGTAATGATGAGTTTTCCTACGTTGCGCGTGATGTTTATGGCAATTACAGTGCCGCTACCACCGTTAAGTTCCGCGTGATGACCTCTGGAACCTCTGTGACCTACGTTGATATGGCAGAGTCCAAAGCCGCCAATGCCGCGCTTGCCCTAACCGAGGCGGGTGTAATGAGCGGTGTGCAGATTGGCAATCAACATTTCTTTTATCCCGAACGCACGGTTACGCGCGCCGAGCTTTTGGTGATGGCAATGAATGCAGCAGGCATTACCGATGTGCCCACAAGTGCAATTACCGGTTTTGACGACGATGCCGATATCTCTCCTGCAATGAAAGGTTACGTTTCTGCCGCTTATACAATGGGGTACATCAGCGGCACCCTCAAGGATGGAAAACTTTGCTTTCTTCCAAACGAGGAAATCAACCGCGCCGAAGCCGCTGTGATGATTTGCGCTATTCTTGGTGAGGAAAGCCGCGACGTTATCCCCACTTTTGCAGATGGAGCAGAGATTCCCGTATGGGCGCAGGAGTCCATTTATACGCTCAATGTTCTTGGTGTTATGAACGCTACCGACGGTTATATCTCTCCTACATCAGCGCTCACACGTGAGGAGGCAGCCCTTATTCTGCAAGCGGTTATGCGTCTTCAATAATCAAAAAAGCTCCTTTTTCACTCAAAAAACAGTCGATTTCAGGCAATTTTGAGGAAAAAAGGGGCTATTTTCAAGAATAAGAATTAATCTTATTATAGAAAAATAAGCAATTTTGAAAAAAGTATGAATTTTTATTTTTCTATTGCAAAAATATAAAATATGTGTTATAATATATATCGCAGTGCCAAACTGCAAAATGAGGCCATACCAGCCGGGGAATTAGCGGAGCCCTGTACCTGAAATCCGCTACAGCAGGGGTGGAGTCCTCTTTTGAGGAATGAGCTCTTACGAATTGAGTCGTATCTGCTGTGTTGACGAATGGGTCTTGCGCAATCGGGACTCGTGAACCATGTCAGGTGGGGGACCAAGCAGCATTAAGCGATCATCTCGATGTGCCGCGAGGGTGCCTGTTCTGAGCAGGAGGTGCGAATATCGCGTGGGAGCGACTTTCGATTTTGGGGTGTATGGTCTTGTTTTGCAGTTTGGCTCTTTTTAGGATGAAAAAGGAGACAAGCTATGAAGCTCGGCGTTAGCAGTTACAGTTTTGCAAAGCATATCAAAGAGACGGGATGTGACCTGATTGAGGTTTGCCGTCTTGCCAAGGAAATTGGCTTTGAGGCAATCGAATTTATCAATATCACAACCTCCGATCCCATAGCAACCGCCAAGGAACTGCGCGAATACTGCGCCTCTATCGATCTTGAAATCGCTGCCTACACCATTGGTGCTGACCTGCTCAACGGAGACGAAGAAGAAATTCTCAAAAAACTGTACGACTTTGTTGACACCGCCGAAGCTTTGGGCGCACCCTTGATGCGCCATGATGTTACTTACTCCTTGCCCGAGGGGACCACTTGGGAAGATGCGATTCCCGTTCTCGCTCCCCGTATTCGCAAGGTGACGGAATATGCAAAAGCGAAGGGCATTCGCACCTGCTCCGAGAACCACGGCTACATCTTTCAAGATTCCGAGCGCGTAGAAGCCCTTATCAATGCGGTGGATGATCCCAACTACGGTTGGCTCCTTGACGTTGGTAACTTCCTGTGCGCTGATGAATATCCCCTTGACGGTGTTCGCCGCGCGCTACCGTATGCAATTCACGCACACGTTAAGGATTTTCTTTATCGAAAAGCCGACGAACTCTTGGCGCGTCCCAGCGGATTTTTCGCAACACGTAACGGCAATCTCTTGCGCGGAACGATCCTTGGCCACGGTGATGTTCCCGTAGCAGAGGCGGTCAAGCTCATTCGCAAGGCGGACTATGATGGTGTTCTCTCGCTTGAATTTGAAGGAGCAGAGGAGAACATTCCCGCCCTCAAAGCGGGCTTCAAATATATGGGACGTTTGATGGAAATGCCCATCGAATAATCTCAAAAACCACCAAATTTTGCAATACGTAGGGCGAAAAAGCCCAATTCAAATAAAGGAGGATCAGGCAAATGCATCAGGCGTTATACAGAAAATGGCGTCCGCAAACGTTTGAGGATGTATGCGGTCAAGAGCATATCACATCGATTTTGCAATATGAGGCACAAAATGGGGCGCTCAGCCACGCATATCTGTTTTGCGGTTCACGCGGAACGGGTAAAACGACCTGTGCCAAGATCCTCGCAAAGGCAGTCAACTGCCACAACCCTCAAAACGGTAGCCCGTGCGGCAAATGCGAGGCGTGCGTCTCGATTGACAACGGCTCTACCACCGATGTGCTTGAAATGGACGCCGCATCCAACAACGGTGTTGATAACATCCGTGATATTCGCGACGAGGTCGTTTATTCACCGTCGTCAATGAAATATCGCGTTTATATCATTGACGAGGTGCATATGCTCTCCGCAAGTGCTTTCAATGCACTCCTCAAAACGCTGGAAGAACCGCCCGAACACGTCATCTTTATTTTGGCGACCACCGAGCTGCAAAAGCTCCCCGCCACCATTATTTCCCGTTGCCAACGCTTCGATTTCCGTCGTATTGCAACCGATGTGCTCGTAAATCGACTGAAGTATATCGCAAAAGAAGAAAATATCGCGCTTGATGCCGAATCCGCACGCCTGCTGGCAAAGCTTGCGCAGGGCGGTATGCGTGATGCCATCAGTTTACTTGAACTCTGTGCCGGCGGCGAGCGTGCCGTCACACCCGAAGTCGTTGCCGAAACCGTCGGCATTACCGGCCGCGAAGCAATGATTGATACCGTTCGTGCCGTAGCCGAAAGCAACTACGATGCACTCTTTGAGCAAATCGCATCCGTTGTACGTTCCTCCAAAGACATCACCGTGTTCTGGCAGGATCTGATCTCCATTTGGCGCGATATGCTCATCCTCAAAACCACCCAAAATGCCGCAGCGTACCTCGATTTGACCGACCACGAAGCGGCACAAATGAAAGAGATCACCGCACTCTTCCGCAAGGAGACGCTGATCCGCCATTGTAAGTTGTTGGAGGACGCGCATTTTGCGATGCTCAAATCCAATGCTGTCAAGCGTGTCGTCGCAGAAATGACGCTTGTGCGGATGTGTGATGCGGCACTCGATACCTCACCCGAGTCCATGCTCTCGCGCATAGCACAGCTTGAGGAAAAGCTTGAGGTAGGCGTCATTCCCGCAACACCTAGAAAACAAGAGAAATCGGGAAAAACAACACCTGTCCAGCAAAAACAGGTGGAAAAAGCGCAAAAATCGACAGAAACGCCTGCACCTGTGGCAGCGGAAGAAAAACGCGCTCCCGTCCCCCCTGTCACCGCTCCCGTGCGCACATTGCGCACCATTCGTAATTGGATGGAAGTGGTTGAGCGAATCGGCAGAAGCGATCCTCGCACGGCAAGCTTTGTCAAATCTTCTCGCGCTTACGAAACCGAGGATGGTAAGATCATCGTTCGTTGCGATAATCCGTTCGCTATGCAGATGATAGAACAAGGCGAAGCACGCGACCGTTTGCGCACGGCAGTATCCGCAATTCTCAAGCGCGAGGTTGGAGATAGAGATTTGATCTTTGAAATTGCCGAAAAACGCGCCGATGCATCGGTCATTGATGAGATCATCGATGCTGCCGAAAACTAACACACGTCTAACAAAAACAGATATATAAAAGGAGAACAACAACTATGAGAGCAAACATTCCAAAGGGTATGGGCGGCGGCCCGCAAAATATGCAAGCAATGCTGCGCCAAGCACAAAAAATGCAAGAGGATATGGCAGCAAAGCAAGAGGAACTTGACGCACGTGAATACGACATTTCCGCAGGCGGCGGAGTTGTTAACGTAAAGATCAATGGCAAAAAAGAGATCCTTGCTATCGACCTCAAGCCCGAGATCGTTGATCCCGACGACATCGAAACTCTTTCCGATATTCTCGTAGCAGCCGTCAACGAGGCTATCAAGAGAGTAGAGGAGACCAACAGCGAAGAGCTTGGCAAAATCACAGGGCCTATGAATATGCCCGGATTGTTCTAATCTATGGCAGAATACATCGAATCCCTACGCAATCTTGCCGAAAAATTCGGCAGACTTGAAGGGGTAGGTAAAAAGACCGCTATGCGTATGGCGTTCTCTGTCCTCGAGCTTGAAACCGAAGAAGCAGAGGATTTTGCACGTGCCATCCTCGATGCAAAAGAGAAGATCCATCTTTGCCCGATCTGTCAAAACTTGACCGACCGCGAGCTTTGCCCGATCTGCGCCGACGAGGAACGCGACCGTTCCGTCATCTGTGTCGTCACCGATGCGAGAACTGTGCTCGCAATGGAGAAAGTACGCGAATATCGCGGCACGTATCACGTTTTGCACGGTCTGATCTCCCCGATGAACGGCATCACGCCCGAGCAACTCAAAATCAAAGAACTGCTCGCACGTGTTGGCACAGGAGAGGTTGGCGAGGTCATTGTTGCCACCAATCCCACAGTCGAGGGCGAAGCAACAGCTATGTACCTCTCGCGCCTGCTCCAGCCCTTCGGTGTGCGCGTCACGCGACTTGCATACGGAGTCCCCGTAGGAGCCGATCTCGAATACGCCGACGAGGTCACCCTCTATCGCGCCCTCGAGGGCAGACGGGATGTGCATTGAGTGCATAATAATAAGGAAAAGAAAAACGGATGCGCCACTCAAGCGCATCCGTTTTCTGCTTGTAAAAAAGCCCCGCACAAGGCGGGGCAGACAATTATTTCTTTTCGATAGGAATCCAAATCTCTATTGTTCTTTCGGTATAACCTCCTACGATTCCCCAATGGTAAACAGCAAGTTCCGGAGCATTGATCATTTGATACTCATTATTGGATAACCATTCTGCGGCAATTTGCTTGCGAAGATCAAAATATTCTGGAAGTCGGATCGTAGCCATGTCGATCTGTGAGCCAAGGAGTTGACTGGTGAGATTGTCTTCCTAAGACCGCTTGGCCTCCGACTTATGGTAAACAGCAAGTTCCGGAGCATTGATCATTTGATACTCATTATTGGATAACCATTCTGCGGCAATTTGCTTGCGAAGATCAAAATATTCT
>JAZSFM010000134.1:0-4655 GCA_045532215.1 Eubacteriales bacterium
CCGATAGTCACACGACCTGCACGTCTGTTTTGGGCAAAGCGGAAAAGCTCGTACAAGACGAGCGCCAAAATGAGCACGTCGATAATATCACGTGCGTTCATATTCACAATCGGTTCTGCTACGTATCGCATAAAGAAATGAGAGATACGAGCCCAAATTTCTGACCAAAAATTCATAATCCGCCCTCCAAAAGTCCTTTTTGACCATAATCTATTTTATTATAACATATATATTTATAAATTCCAATAGGTTTTCACAAAAAAACTTTATATTTTGTAGAATTTTTCTTCGCCTTTTTTCGCATAACAAAAAAGCAACCCGAAACGCAACAAAATTTGTACGTTTCGGGTAGATTTTATTCTTTATGTCCTTTGCGTGCCTTAAGCATATCGTGTTTGATATCCCAAAGCTTTTGAGAGAGGTCAACGTAATAGTTGTGCGGATTGCTAAAACGGCGAACCTCGTCCCACATTCCCATAATTTCTTCTTCGCAATGCTTACGAATTTGTTGCAAAGTAGGAAGTTCATACACCTGTTTCCCGTTTTTGAACACAGGAACAAGCAATTCGGTTGCAGTGAAATTCTCCATTGTTTTGCGCTTCCAAGTATGGTGGGGGTCGAAGATTTCCAAGGGCTTGCTATCGTCAATCGCTTCATCCCAAACACAAATGAGGTCGGCTTCGGCTTTTCCGCTTTCCTTGCCGCGTAAACGGTAGATTTTTTTGAAGTGCGGTGTGGTGATTTTACCAACGTTTTCGCTAATTTTGATCTTTGGAATAATCTCACCCGCATCATTTTCAACGGCACAAACCTTGTAAACACCACCAAAAACGGGATCGCTCTTGGCAGTTATAAGACGTTCACCAACACCGAAAGCATCTACGCAAGCACCCTGGCGGATCAATTCACGAATGAGATATTCGTCAAGAGAGTTCGAGACAACAATTTTACACTCGGTCCAACCGGCATCGTCGAGCATTTTGCGAACTTTTTTGGAAAGATACGTAATATCGCCCGAGTCGATACGAATAGCGCATTTGGTGATTCCCTTTGGCTTGAGAATTTCATCAAAAACTTTGATGGCGTTCGGTACACCGGAGTCAAGAACGCTATAGGTATCTACCAGGAGCGTACAGGAGTTGGGATAAATGTTGCAATAAGTCTTGAATGCTTCATATTCTGTATCGAACATTTGCACCCAAGAATGCGCCATGGTCCCCGTTGCGGGAACACCAAAGACTTCATCGGTAATGGTGCAAGCAGTAGCACCGCAACCGCCGATATATGCAGCACGTGCACCGAGAATGGCCGCATCGGCACCTTGCGCGCGCCGAGAACCGAACTCACTGATGGCTCTTCCCTTTGCGGCACGCGCAAGTCTTGATGCCTTGGTGGCAATCAGAGATTGATGGTTGACCATCATCAACAGATACGTTTCAATAAACTGCGCTTCAATAGCTTTTCCGCGCACGATCAGGAGAGGTTCGCCGGGAAAGACGACCGTTCCTTCCGGTATCGCCCAAATGTCCCCCTCAAATTTGAACGTGCGCAGGAACTCCAAGAAGTCCTCGGAGAAGCAGTTTTTGCTACGCAGATAAGCGATATCGTCCTCATCAAAGTGGAGATTGTTGATATATTCCACTACTTGTTCAAGTCCTGCAACGATTGCATAACCGCCGTTATCGGGATTGTCTCGATAGAACATATCGAAATAAACGATCTTGTCCTTCATGCCGCATTCAAAATAACCGTTGCTCATTGTGAGTTCGTAAAAATCACAAAGCATCGTCAAGTTCCTTGAAATATCCTTCATTATTCTCTCCTTCTTTCAAAAAGTAGAATTGATTGCACTTATTATACCACGCTTTGAGGATAATTGCAAGCATAAATGGATTTTTTTACAAAAAAGCAGTGCCACAAGATGTGACACTGCAAAAAATTATGTTTTTTTATCAAGCTTGCGTAAAAGCGTTGCGATGGGAAGAATGAGTATTCCAAGCACGAAATTTCCAATTGCGGGTATAATATTAAAAGTCAAACCGGAGATGAGTGTTAGCCCTATCCGATTCCAAGGAATACCGGCAAACAGCACGTATGCAGGAATGTAAAATACGTCAAACAGCAATGTATGTAGAGCCGGGAGAAGCATATAAACAATGGGAGCTATACGTCTTGGCATATTTTGCGGAAGGAGCATTGTGACACCCCAAAGAATGAACCAAATATAGGATTCGGGCAGCCATCCAAAGAGATTAAACCCTTCCCAAAGTCCGTTTGCAAACACGTAGCAGTAGATAGGAAAGAGAGCTTTTACCCGGTACGTCAATGTAAAAGCAACAACAAACGTTCCCAAAAGATGCATGTTTGGTAAGCCCTCCATTACCACTTTTGAAACAAACATAATTGCTCCGAGCATTGCAAAAATGGCAATTTCGCGCGTCTTTAATTTCATTACTTTTCCACCTTAAAGGAATAGGTTGCACCCTCTACAATTTCAGTAGCGTCAACGCCTGTCATTGCATATTCACCGTTGATGTAGAATGCCCAATATGTTTTGTCGGTGTCATAATCGGCAGTAATGCCATTAACTTTTTTTACGTACAAGCCGTATGCACCGTTCTCGCCTTCAATCAGTCCTTCTGCCAATAAGGCATCGCCTACGGTTTTCTTGTCGCTGGAAATCGCAAAAGAGGTTTCGTTTCCGTCTTTATCAACCACAATAAAAGTAAAACTCTTTTTTATTGCAGTTTGTTCGGGAGTGGTGTTCTCCTCTTTTTGGAACAAGTCGTTACAAGCCGTTGCCGTGAGTGCCATAGCCGCAATCAGCACCATGCAAAGGAAGAACGACAGCATTTTTTTCGTTTGTGTCATTTTCATTGCTTTTCTCCTTATTATAATATTTGTTTTTTGCTCCGAACCGGCGCCCGCAGTTCATTTTGGAGTTTTTTTCTTGATGCCGGGTATTTCGACTTGACACAACGCAATTCAGCCTTCTCGGATCTCTCCAATGACCTTTTCCCAAAGGGATGCGGCTCCTCTGGTAAGAATTGCATACAAAAGTGCCTCACGGCGACGGGCTCGTACAGGATTTTCACCTGTTTCCCCGAAACATCACCACAATTATAGCACTATTCAAAGAAAAAAACAAGATTTTTTATTATTTTTCTCCAAATCGCCAAACCTTTTTGCAACTTTTGACACTATATAAGTGAACGCATAAGCGCTTTTGTGAAAATAAAGACTCAAAAATCAACCAATGGTATGTTGACACCTCTCTGCTTTTTTGCTAAAATAGTCTTGTCGGAGGATATGGGAAGTACAACCATATTTTCAAGATAAAAACAAAGAAAGGAGGCGGGTTATGTTCAATTCTTACAAAATCGGATATTTTTCTTTCGCCTCAAGGGTATCTTACACCTTTTAATTCGTAGGAAAATGCCTTGTTGGGCAAAGAAAATCTCCGCAAAAATCCGGGGGTGTTTCTCTCCTTGTAAACACCCCCACCCTAAAAAAGGAGATGTCAATGCTGAACACGGAAGAATTTGGCCGCAGACTTGCAGACTTGCGGCGACAATCGGGCAAAAAACAGCGCGAAGTTGCCGATGAACTCGGTGTTACACCGCAAGCAGTTTCAAAATGGGAGCGCGGACTCTCCTGCCCCGACATTTTGATGCTGGATGAGCTTTCTTCATCCCTTGGTGTAACCATCGCAGAGCTGTTTTCAAAGAATGAAGCCAGTTGAAGGAATGAGTCTTATGATGGTACGGCATCTATAAGACTCTTTTCATTTTGTGATTGGGCGTTTTTTGTCAAGACAAAGACAGATAGTTATGATACAATACTATTAAAAGTAGGAGGCCTACTACTTATGGTTGAGATGCATACAACTAATGCGTTATTGACTCTTCACAGATATCTTGTTATAATAAAAGCAAGAAAAACACTTTTCATTTTGGAGGATTTATGAATAACTACAAAAATTTTATGAATTATTTCAAACGCTCCGATAACATAGCATCAACGGGAATGGGCCTATTGGTAGCTGGCGTTATTCTGTTCTTTTTGGGCTGGTACTTTTTCTGGCTTTTCTTCTACATCGGTATTTCTATGATACCTGTTGGCTTGGCACTTTATATTTATGGAAGTAGCGGAAGTGTAGACGAGAATGAGCTGAATAAAGTCATCAAAGAAAACGCTGATACCATAACTTTTGCAGACATTAAAGAATCGGCGGAATTCCGCAAGCGTCTATCGAAAAATCCCATTGAAGAACCCTTTGGCGAATATGTTTTCAGCACGAACGTGTTGATGAAAAAGGCAAAATCAGGGGCGATTGTTTCATCGGAATATGTGTGCGGAAAAATGCTGATTTTGACCGATGCCCTCTACATTCGCACTCGTTCTTTTTCATTTGTTTCCAACAAGCAACATCAGAGTGAGATCGAAATTCCCTTTACTTCTATTGAAAAAATTGCAATGGAACACGAAAATAAGCGCTATATGGTAAACAATAAGGAACTTGTTACCAAAGCGTCTGCTTTGGTTATTACACACGAGGGAATCAAAACCAAACTGCCTCGCAAGGATGATATTTATAGCGATGAATTGGTTGTTACGCTCAACCGTCTCATAAAAAACACATGAATTAACAATGA
>JAZSFM010000122.1:0-4304 GCA_045532215.1 Eubacteriales bacterium
AGCGCGCTACCAATTGCGCCACACCTCGATTATTCTTTTTATGGTCGTCCTAACAGGACTCGGTCTCGCCTGCGGGCTCGGTCACCTCACGGCTCTAACACGCCACCGGCGTGTTATTCACTCCCGCTCGGCCGTTCGCAAAACGCTTTGCGTTTTTCTCACTACCTGCAGCATCTAGCTCCCAAAGCGCCTTGCCTGCAAGGCTTCGCGCACACCAACTGCGCCACACCTCGCTATTTTTTGGAACGGATACATTATAGCAGATTTTTGCGGGAAAGTCAAGTCCTTTGCAAAGTTTTTTTATAAGTCGGGGAGAAACATTTTGCTTCTCCCCTTTTCGTCAATTTTATTCTTCTTGATTGGTTTCTTCTATCGCGTCAGCATCGAGGATGCGCAGGGCAACTACCGAGCAATCATCGTGCGTCTCGCCCTCGGCAGATCTGCGGCAGATGTGGTAAACGATCTCTTCGGGCGTTTGTGCGGCGGCTCCCGCAAGATATGAGGTCAGCCATTCGCAGTCCTCGTCGCCCTGCAAAATACCGTCGCTCACCATCACCACCGTATCCCCCGCGCGCAGAGGGAAATCGGTCTTTTGCACGTCAAGCGTGTTCAGTATTCCAATGGGGACTGTGCCTGCTTGTAGGCGGCGCACCACCTTGTCGCGCACTACAAAGCTGGGAGCGGCTCCGCTTTTGAGAAATGCCCCCTCACCCGTCATCAGGTCAAGTTCCAACAGGTCAACCGTAGACGAGCACTCCTTGGTGCTATCGTGCGCGCGTGAGGCGACCATATTGTTCAGCATCCGCAAAGACGTGCTTGCACGATTGCCTGCACGGAGCATCTTTTCGAGAAATACCGAACACAGCCCCGAAGTAAGCGCGGCTTCTTTGCCCGATCCCATTCCGTCGCTGATGAGGGCGTAGAAATAATCCTTTTTGTTGCAAAAGAAATTGACGCTATCCCCACTCACACCACCGTCGGCGGAGACATTGTTTTGTGCGCTGATAACTGCGATTTTGCGTTTGGCAGTCAGCGTCATCGTGCTCACACTTCCCTCTACTTCAAAGGTGGGAAAGCCAAGCTCCGAGCCACACATCTCGCCAAGGTCGCTGCGCATCGTCTCAAATGTGACCTTTGCTTCATCGACCTCTGCTCCGCGAATGAGAATTTTACGCATACGGTTACCAAAGACCGTTACGCTTTCGGCGCGCACATCGGCATCCTTGAGATATTCGGCTATTTTTTTGCCAAGCTCCGCATCCACCAAATATTCGCCGCTGTCGGCTTCCAGTGCATCGTTGATGATATCCGCCGCCGATTCGTAATCCATTGCCACAATTTCGGTGCGATTATTGCGTAACATCTCGCCGGTTAGGCGTGCGCAATCGGTGTTGATGCGCTCCAATATACCGTCAATGCGCGTACATCTGTTTGAAAGCTGCTCTCCCACGTGCTCATCCGAGACACGGCCGCGTGTGTGAAGTTGCGCGATGAGGTCGTTGACCTCTCCGAGCGTTGCGGTGTATTCGAGTCCCCAACAGATGTTCTTGTTGGGACAATCGCTGCAAAAAGCATCAAAAGAACGGTCACACAATAGGCGCAAGTCGAGTGTTCCCGGGCGGCGGAAGCGGTCGCTAAGATTATAAAAAACCTCAGAAAGAGAGGAGAACGCATCGGAAATTCCGCGAAACCGCTCGTTTGAGTCACGGTAGCGGATGCTCTCCACTTGTTGTTGCTGTTGCGCAGTCTCTTCTTCCCCATCCGTCTCATTCTCTGTATGAGGGGAAGATAAAATGGACGTCTTTTGCACCAACACGAACGCCGTTGCCGCAAGGAGTGTTGCGGGTATGAGCGGCAAAAGGATAAGAAAACCTTTTACGTATGCCGCCCAAGCGAGCATTGCAAGCACGGGCAAGAGTATGGCGGTGGGGCTTTCCCTTTTGGTCTGCTTGAGAAAGAGTGACACAAGAGCCGCTAGCAAAAGCGCCGGCGCTTGGATGGGGTCGTAAGCAAGTCCTGCAATGCCTGCGGCAAGGATACCCTCCAAGGTGCTTCGATTCGCACACACGTAAAGCGTGAAAAAGAGTGCCGCCATAGGTGCGAGGGGAAAAGATAGGAGCGTAACCGTTCGCGAAGCATAAACGAGTGAGAAAAGCAGCGCCGCTTCTGAAATGCCAATGAGCCACTTGGTATCACTTCTTCTCTCAAGCGAGAGGGCAAAAACTGCGGTGGCAGCAGTCGCCATCAAAATCATAAAGAGCGCCGCGAACCAATCATAATAACGAAAGCCGCCCGAAATAACACGATAGAGAGCGATGACGAGGGCACAAAGCGATGCAGCGGACATTCGCAAAAGAATGCTCTCACCAAAAATTCTTTGCCAAAAAGCATCACGCGTGGTTTTTTTCGCCTTTTTCTTTTGCTCATCATCGGTCAAAGGGGATTCCTTTTCGATGCGCTCACGCAATCGTTTTTGCAAGGTTTGTGGCATTTCAAAACGTGCATCGGGGGCATCAAACACCGCCGCAACAATGATGCGAAGAATCGCGGCCGCGAGATACGCACAAATATAAGGGGCGGCGCTTTCCATATTGACTACAGCGGTCACAAGCAAACCGACAAGCACTGCGGGAGTATGCCCTGACGAGGCACAAAGGAGTGCTAACCCGAGGGGATATGTATCAAACACAAGCCCTGCTTGTCCAAAAATCCAGCCCGCGCATCCCCAAAGAATTTCACAAAGAAGCCGTTGCAAACGAGAAAGCCAAATATTCTGCCCCGCCTCTGTTTTTCCTTCTTTTCCTTTTGTCTTTCGCATTGTAAAAGCGCCCATTTTTTCTTCCTGCATAATTTTCCTCCATTCTGCCGCTGTGCGGCAGTACATTCCTTGATTTTGTATTCTTTACTATTTTACTCCTTTTTGCGCGTGGAAAATGTCGCAAACGGTTGGTCGGTTTTGGGCTTTCGATGACGATAAAAGACGCAAAAGCATAAGTAAAAGAAAACGAGGGCTCCTTTTGCCACAAAAAAAGAAAAAACACCGCACACTCTGCCGAGGAGGGGCGATGTTTGTCGTGCGATTTTTGCACACTTTTTTGATTTTTTGTTCTTTCTCGGGGGAAAGATATAAAAAGAGCTGACCGCTCGCTTGGAGAAGGTCAACTCTTGAGTTGTCTTACGGCATCCCAAAAATAAACGAGGTCGCCCGTGGGATCGATGCCCAAAAAGATCATTAAGCAATTCCTTAAAATAAAATAGGTCAAGAAAACGGCACCAAAAACAATCCAACTCCATTTTGGGAGAATGATCAGCGGCTCTTTCTTTTGAAAATAGCGTACCCACGCCCATACGTCAAGGGCAAGGACAGCAAAACATAAAAGAACAACAAAGGCATTGTAATTCAGGGCAGCTACAATATCAAAACGTGTGAGTGCCGCAATGGCTCTCGTTCCGCCGCAGAGCGGACAGTAGATGAAAAAGCGGTGCATAATACATCCGCCAAAGATATTTCCAAGCCACGCCGAAATTTTCATATATAACGGCATCAGCAAAATGCCGAGTATGGCCGCGCCATGCAGGGCTAAAAATATGGGGTGACGCACTTTTGTTTTCATTCTCTCACCTCCCTTTTGCATCCCTTATATTGTAACACAAAATTCCCTGTTTGAAAAGAGGAATGGTAAATTTTTCATCTTTTTTTGAAAAGCGATTGACAAAAACGATTTTTTCGTGGTATAATAAACAAAAATCCCCGAGGAGGACATTATGAATAACGAATTTGATTTCACCTCTACGACATTCTCGACAGTTTTTGATTCTGAAGAAAAGAAAAACAAAAACGGCTATGCCATCGCCTCCTTGGTGTTTGGTATTGTATCCATTCTCTCGTGTTGTTGCTGTTGTGCAAGCGTATTTGGATTGATTTTGATGGGCATTAGTGCCGTCCTCGCCATTGTTTTTGCATTTGTTTCCAAAAAGCACAGTGGCGGCAAAATGGATGCCAAAGCCATTGCCGGTCTTGTGCTCGGTATTGTAGCCATTTTGGTTCTTTTGCTCTTCTTGGTTGCCATCATCGGCACGTACGCCATGATTGACCAAATGCCTCAAGAAGAACTGCTTGCCTTTGTTGAAGAAACCTACAAACCTTTGTTTGAAGGAAACGAGGCGAAATACAACGAGCTTGTGGAAGCCATTAAAACGATTTACGCAACAAGAGGCAAATAATATTTGACGCAAAAGCCGACGAGGAATCGTCGGCTTTTGTTATGTGGATACAAGGTAGGGGGGAAGAGATTGCTTGCAAT
>JAZSFM010000117.1:0-17807 GCA_045532215.1 Eubacteriales bacterium
CTTCATCGAATGCAACACCCCAGATGATGTTAGCATCGGGATTTGCTTCCTTGGAGATAAGAGTAGAGGCGAGGTCGACTTCTTCCAAACCAACGTCGGGAGAAACGGAAATGCTGATAAGAATACCCTTTGCGCCCTTAATAGAAGTTTCGAGCAGCGGGCTGGAGATAGCTTCTCTTGCGGCTTCTTCTGCCTTATCTTTACCCGTAGCAGCACCTACGCCCATATGTGCGTAGCCCGCGTTTGCCATAACGCTGGTAACGTCGGCAAAGTCGAGGTTGATGAAACCGGGGATATTGATAAGACCGGAAATGCTTTGTACACCGCGACGGAGAACGTCATCGGCAATACCGAACGCATTGGAAAGAGTCAGCTTGTTGTTGGAAACTTGCTTCAGTCTCTCATTGGGGATAACGATGAGGGAGTCTACGTATTGTGCGAGCTCGGCAATACCTGCCTCTGCTTGCTCATATCTCTTTTTACCCTCAAAAGCAAACGGCTTGGTTACGATACCAACCGTGAGAATATCCATTTCTCTTGCAGCACGCGCAACAACAGGAGCAGCACCCGTTCCGGTTCCGCCGCCCATACCAGCAGTAATGAATACCATATCGGTACCCTCAAGAATTGCGCGAATATCGTCAATGGACTCTTCGGCTGCACGCGCACCGATTTGGGGATTTGCGCCCGCGCCAAAGCCCTTGGTAATCTTTTCACCAATGACGAGCTGACTGGGAGCCTCGGATTTGCGCAGAGCCTGACGGTCGGTGTTGACAGATACGAACTCTACGCCGCGAATGTTGGTTACGATCATACGGTTGACTGCATTGTTTCCGCCGCCGCCTACGCCGATAACCTTAATATTGACGCCACATTCCAGGCTATCATCATGTTCAAATGTCATGGTTTTTTTCCTCCGAACTTTTACAAATCATTATTTTTGGCATTGTTGCCCTACTTCCGGGCACAAATTTACACTCTATATAATATAATACAATGTTTTTTGATTTTTTTCAAGTGTTTTTCTAAATTTTTTTCAACTTTTTTTAATTATTTTTCAAAAAATGTCGTACTTTTTGAAAAACTGCTCAATCAAAGAGGTTTTCAGCGTCAATTTCCCTATAAATCGCCTTGCTTGTGTTGGAAACATCGATCACGGCATACATATTGTGGTTGATAGGATTTTTGACCAGCTCCTCTTGCAACAGAGTCAGCTTGATATTCATATCTTTGAGTGCACCAATCTCAACGCGAACCGAATTGGAAAGGACAAATGAAAGCGAAAATCTTTCAGAAACATCAACATAGGTAACCTTCTCCAAAAGGTTGCGTTCTGCAAAAACATCCAGCAGTTGTGTCAGGTAGGAAAGATCTGCTCCGACATCTGCAAACTGAATAGCAGAACCCTTTTTCACACTCAAAACCGCAGGCAGCTTGACACGCAGAAACGGGGAAAATGCCTCTTCCCCGTCTGTTACGATCTCCAAAACACGCAAGGTGCGGTCAAAGGAGAAATATTGGTTTTGGTGTGCCGCGTACATCACGCCGGGTCTTTCTACGATCTCAATCTTTACCGTGAAAGGAAAAGTGATGCTAACATAAATATTTTCGGCATAAGGATAGTTTGCCATAATAGCATCACAAGACGCTTGCATATTCCATCCAAACAATTCATCGCCTACGGCGATACCCGCCTTTTCGATAACGTATTCGTCATCGTAGTAGTTGTTGCCTTCGACCACGATCTTGTTGATTTTAATCATAGGCAAAAGGATGAGCACCAACGCCAAGACTGCAATAATGGCACCCGAAACAAGCATACCAAAACGTAGAATACACAATGCATTCTGGTTGGGCTTTCTTCTTTGCGGCTGTCTCATTTGCGGCTGTGCCGACTCATCGGTGATGCGGATACGAGTTGGAGTTTGATTTTGGTTATTCATAACTTTTTTTCGTCCTTTCCTATCATCATTTGCTTGTCAGTTTGAGAATATCCTGCCAAATATGACCGCAGGCGTCCTCTCTTGCAAAGGATGCGATTTTGGATTGTTGCTCGCGGCGATGCGTATCGGATGCGAGAAGCTCACAAACGGCGGTGGTGAGTCTTCCCTCTCCCAATTCGGTCTCTTCTACCAAAATGGCGGCGCCTGCATCGGCGAGTGTTTTTGCGTTTTTATATTGGTGATTTTCGGCTACATTGGGCGACGGAATGAGGACACACGCTTTTTTCATCAGTGCCAGTTCCGAGAGCGTCATCGCTCCTGCGCGTGCAATCACAACGTCTGCCGCCGCCATTTGCAGAGGCATATCGTAAATGTAAGGACGCAGGATACAGTTTTCTGCTTTGTCAAGTCCCGCTTCGGCGAATTGCTTTTTTACATCCTCATAGTTAATTTTTCCGCTTGCATGCAGATGAAGAATAGATGGATCGGATACAACGGTCGTTTTCATAAAATCGATAGCGGCATTGTTGACTTTCTCTGCTCCGTTACTGCCGCCAAAGGAAAGAATCAATTTTTGACTTGCAGCAATACCGAGTTTTACGCGGGCTTCGTTGTAATCAACGGTGGAAAAATCCTGCAAAATCGGGTTTCCTACACACACGACCTTGGGGCTGTTGCCAAATGCCGCGGCAGTTTCTGGGAAGTTGATCCAAATGCGGTCAACTTTGCTTTGCAATCGACGAACCGCCATCCCGGGATGGGCATTGGATTCGTGCAAAGCCGTGGGGATTTTCATTCTTGCCGCCGCCGCCATAATCGGCCAGCAGGCATATCCGCCCGTGCCGATAACGATGTCGGGCTTGAATTTTTTGATAATCGAAACGGTCGAGGGGAAATACGGCGAGGTTGCCGCAAGTGCCAAGGACTTGAAGCGTCCAAGCCCGTGAGAACCTTGTACGGCTGTCGACTTGACGTGATGAAGTTTATATCCCATACGCGGAACGAGTTCATCCTCTTTGCCGCCCGCTACACCAACAAACTCAACTACCGAGCCAGGCGCGTTTCGCAAAATTGTTTCGGCAATGGCAAGTGCCGGGTTGATGTGCCCTGCCGTGCCGCCTCCTGTGAGCAATACGCGCATATTAGATGCCTCCTGCGGGGAATTGCCAAAGCATTGCCGTTCCCAACACAAAAACTGCGGTCAGAAGTGTGGGAATGGCGAACCAACGGCGGTCACCGTGAAAATACGGCAAAAAGCAGAATACCAAAAAGCTGAGTGCGGCAAGACCGAGGATGGTAAATACGCAACCGATCAGCACGTCAAAATTTTGTGCGGCAATGCTTCTGCCAAAAAAGAGCATAAAGAGCAGGAATGCGCCGCCGATGCCCATGGATGTATATAAAGTTTTGAAAAACTGTCTTGTTCTGATCTTTTTCATTTTTCTTGCTCCCTTTCCTATCTATATTTTTTTGTGCGATGCGTAACGAGAAATGGAGAGAATGATACCGACCTCCAAAATCTGCAACATCAACGAGGTTCCGCCGTAACTGAAGAACGGCAGCGAAATGCCCGTGTTGGGCATAGAGTTTGTAACAACAGCGATGTTCAAAATCACCTGCAATGCGACCTTGAATGTAAGTCCGTAAACAATGAGTGAAGAACACTTATCGGGCGCGTGGCGCGCGATGTGGAATCCACGCCATACAAAAGCTACAAACAAGCCGATAACAAGAATTGCTCCGATAAAGCCGAATTCCTCGCAAACAATGGTAAAGATAAAGTCATTTTGCGGCTGCGAAACAAAGCCGTATTTTTGTTGGCTATTGCCAAGTCCTTTACCGAAAAGTCCGCCTGAGCCGATTGCCATCAGTCCTTGCAAGGTCTGCCAAGCAGAACCAAGAGGGTCGGCTTCCTCAATGTTGAGCCATGTATCTACGCGCGCAAAAGCATACGGGAAGAAGATGATGAGCATACACGCCGCAACGGCAATTAAACCGCCAAGAGATGCAATCCATTTGATGCGCGTGCCCCCGAGGAACATCAAGCTAATGCCAAGCATTCCGATAATGGCAAGTGCAGAAATATGTTTTTCAAGAGCGACAAGTCCGCCCACCCCCAAAATCATCAAACCTGGATAAAAGACGCCGTATTTGAAGTCTCCACCGAATTTGTGAGGAGAGAGCACTTTTTCTTCGTGCGTAGTCATAAAACGCGCCAAAGTCAATACTAAGGCAAGTTTTGCAAGCTCCGAGGGTTGAAGAGTGATGATTTTGAGATCTATCCAACGGCGTGCGCCACTGTTAAGGTCTGTTCCCAAAGGGGTAAGTACCAAAAGCAGGAGCACAATGGAAATGCCGTAGAAGATATAACTGAAATCATACCAAAATCGCGGGGTGCAAAATTTCACAACAACAAAGGTAAAGGCAACCGCCATCATCAAAAAGACAACATGCCGAATGATAAAATAGGTAGATGTGTCATGATGCTTTTGGGCAAAAACAAAGGATGCACTGTAAATCATAACACAGCCAAAGAGCACGAGTGCCGCCGTGATCAAGAGGAACGGAACGTCAACACTTCCCTTTTTGTATCCTGTTTGATTGGTGTATTCGCTCGTCCTGCTCTCCACTTTTCGAGGCGGTCTTTGCCAAAAGGAGCGCTTTGCGGTATTCGGTTGTTGGTTCATAGCAAAGGTCTCCTTTCAATGTTTGATAGTTTATCTTGTGAGAATGAATGCCAAAGTACAGAAAACAAACTCTACGATTGCAAAGACGAATCCGATTTTCTTCTCACTCCATCCGCATTTTTCAAAATGGTGATGAATGGGTGCCATTTTGAAGAGACGCTTGCCGTGAGTGAGTTTGAAGTAAACCGATTGTATCAAGGAAGAAAGCAACTCGACAATGTAAACTGCACAAACGAGGAAGAGCAGCAGAGGTTGCTTGGTTTGGAAGATAGCTCCCATTACCAAAGCACCGAGGAAGAGCGAACCTGTGTCTCCCATGAATACTTTTGCGGGATAAAAGTTATAGAGCAAGAATCCAAGTGTTGCACCGATCATAGCGGCACCGACGACATTCAGTCCGAGATCGTTTGCAAAGAAGGCAAACACTGCGAAGAAAATGCCGATAACGTAAGCTACAAGAGATGCAAGTCCGTCAAGGCCGTCGGTGAAGTTTGCACCGTTGATAACACCAACCGTCAAAATTGCGGCGAGAATATACCACACAAAGCCACGAATGGGCAAATTGATGAGGGGAATGATAATTTCGTCGGGCAAGTTTCCTGTGTAACCCATTACACAGAGGTATCCTGCCGTCATTGCAAACTGCAAAACGAGCTTTTGTATTTTTGTCAAACCCTCATTTTGTTTTTTGATCAGCTTGCAGTAATCGTCAACAAAACCGATAGCACCGTTGCTTACAGCAAACGCAATGGTGAGTGCAAGTGGAATATACTCGGGAGAATTGCCTTTGATTGCTGCCCAAACAAAGAAAATTGCAACGGCGATTAGAATTGGCAAAATGAAACCGATACCGCCCATTGTGGGAGTTCCCTCTTTGGATTTGTGCCAGCTGGGTCCAATATCAAGAATTGTTTGCCCGGCTTTACGTGCACGTAAGATCGGAATTAGAATTCGCTCCGCGATTGCTGTTAGAGCAAAAACACCAAGTGTGACAAGCACAAAGATGATGGTAAGGTCTTTCATCGAATTATCCTCTCTTTTTTATCATTTATACAGATCTTTCAGCGCATCTACCACGCGCTCGAGTCGAACACCGCGGCTTGCCTTGAACAAAATCGTATCATTTGCAAGAATTCGCGAAGCTATGCCGTTTGTAATCGCGGCAACGTTGTTGCGGTCGATGAAGAGCGCGACATTGGCAGGATCCATACCCGCGGCAACGGCTCCCTGTGCAATCTCAACACCATCGTTTCCAACGGCAATCAAAAGATCAACACCGCGACTTTGCAGATATTCTCCCACGCTTCGATGGAGTGCGATGCTCTGTTTGCCAAGTTCCAGCATATCGCCAAGCACGGCTACGCGACGGCCTCCTGTAGGAGCACATTCGCACAAAACGTCAATCGCGGCTCTCATCGATTCGGGAGCGGCATTGTAGCAATCGGCAATAACAGTCACATCGCCAAAGTGCAAAACCTCTTGTCGCATATCTGCGGGTTGGAAGTTTTTGAATCCGTTTTTGATTTGTTCTGCGTCAAGTCCTTGCAACGTGCCTACCGCAAAGGCATAAAGTGCCGCCCATACGTTGTGGCGTCCGCTGACGGGAATGTGAAAATCGGGATAGGTTGTTCCCTTGTGAACCACGTCAAAACGCGTGCCTCCAAGCTCCACACGAATATTTTGTGCAAAAAAGTCGGCATTCGGTCGTGTAAGAGACACATAAAGGGTGTGGTAACTTCTGCCGCCAATGTTTTGGAGCAGCGGCTCATCTCCGTTGAGAATGAGATAGCCGCCTTTTTTGAGTCCGCACAGAACCTCAAGCTTTGCGCGGCAGATGCCGCGGCGGTCGCCAAGAGCTTCCATATGTGACGTGCCGATGTTGGTAATCACGGCAATATCCGGCTCGGCGACGAGAGACATACGCTCAATCTCACCAAAATCGCTCATTCCCATCTCCAAAATAGCACATTCGCAATCGGTGGGAATTTCCATAACAGAAAGCGGCATACCAATGATGCTGTTGTGATTGCCCGAGGAAACGCAGGTTCTCTTCCCCTCTTTCATAACGGCGGCAATCATATCTTTTGTGGTGGTTTTGCCAACACTGCCTGTAACGGCTATTCTTGGAAATGTCTTCCCCTCAAGCTGTGCGCTTGCCATATAAGAGAGCGCCATTTCGCTATCCTTAACCGCAATAAGGGCAACGCCTTTGCAATCGAGCGAAACAGGTTCTTGGCTGACGATGCAACGGCACCCTGCCTTGATGGCATTGGGAATGTAATCGTGACCGTTGACGCGCTCCCCTACAAGAGCAAAAAACGCGGTGTTTTCATCGGCCTCGCGAGAGTCGGTACAAAGGGAATGTATGTTCAAATTTGCATAATCTTCATTTTGTAAGACACCGCGGCACATACGGGCAAGCGTGTGCGCCGTGATACCATTCTGCATAGGAAGTGTAATCTTCATACAGTCGGTTCTCCTTCATTTTTATCTTCGCCGTTTTGTGCACGCAAACGTGCGCGGAAGGCCTCCTTAACAAGGCGTCCCTCGCAGAACGGACGACGTTCTCCGCCTACGATTTCATATTCTTCGTGTCCCTTTCCCGCCAGAAGAATGAGGTCGCCCGCTTTTGCGTTGTCGATAGCATGGCGAATAGCCGATGCGCGGTCGGGGATAACGGTATAAGCTTTTTGTGGGGGTATCCCCGCAACAATCTGACAAATGATTTGCATGGGATCTTCACTGCGGGAATTGTCCGAGGTGATGATCACGTGGTCGGCAAGCCGCGCGGCAATCTCACCCATAACGGCTCGTTTGGTACGGTCTCGGTCGCCTCCGCAACCGAAGAGCACTACGGTTCTGCCACCCTTTTGCACAAGGTCACGGGCGGTCAGGAGTAGTTTTTCAAGGGCATCGGGCGTGTGTGCGTAATCGATGAGGACCGAAAAATCGGCTTCGAGTCCCAATCGCACACGCTCCATTCTTCCCTTCACTCCCCCCATTGTGGCAAGCGCGGTTTTGATGGCGGCAGGGCTACAACCAAGCTCCAGAGCACAAATGGCGGCCTGCATTGAGTTCATTACAGTAAACTCTCCTGCAATCGGGCAAGAAATGCGCAGGCGTGTGCGCGCGGAACAAAGGCGGTACGCCACACCGTTTTGCGATTGAAATTCAATCTCGTCGGCGCTGTAGTCGGCGTTTTTTCCTTTTGCTGTGCAGGTAATGCTACGGCAAGTGGCGTCCTGCAGCATTCGTTCGGTATAAGGGGAATCGGCATTGAAAATGCCTACCTTTGTTTTTTTGAACAAACTTGCCTTGGCAGCTGCGTATGCCTCCATTGTTTTGTGAAAATCCAAATGCTCGGGAGTGAGATTGGTGAAGATTGCTGCCTCAAATGTGATAGGAGCAAGTTTTCCAAGCGACAAAGCGTGCGAGGAGACCTCCATCACCACATATTCAATGCCCTCATCACGCATAATTGCCATAATGCGATAAAGATCACGCGGGTCCGGCGTGGTGAGATTGGAAAGTCCTGCATCGGTTGCGGTTTCGATAACGCCCTTTTCTGTTTCACACCCAACCGTACCAATGATACCGCAGGTGTGCCAAGAGGTGCGCAGAATGGTGCGCAACATATGCGCCACGCTCGTTTTGCCGTTGGTTCCCGTAACACCGATAATTTTTAGGTTTTGGCAAGGAAAGCCATACCACGCGTGCCAAAGATGTGCCAAGGCAGCACGAGGATCATCGCATTGAAGGAACAGCGTGCCTTCTCGCTCTGCTATTTCGGGGTGGTCTCGATCTGTCAGAACACAGACCGCACCGTTCTTGATTGCGTCTTCGATATAGTTATGCGAATCGAATTGCGTGCCACGCAGGCAAACAAACATTGCATTTTGCATTGCCTTGCGAGAATCGGTAGAAATCTCCTCAATTTCGCAATCGATATATGCTTCGGGATAAGAAATGCCTGCGGCATTGCACAAAAGTTTCAGTTTCACAGCCCTTCCCTCCAAGGTTTGAAAATTTCTTTCAACTTCCTGACAGAAGGTCTGTCTTGTTTTTTGTTTCGTGCTTAATGCGGTAGAGCGGAATCCCAATTTGTGTCGTAGTCTTTATCGAAATCTTCTTCGTCACCGTATTTGAAAATGATTTCAACAACCGTGCCGCGCGGAACTTCCTCGCCCGCTGCTATAGATTGCATAACGACGCTGACACCTGTGCCGCTCAAATAGTTCTGGTTTCCGCGAATACGGATATTCAATCCCGCATTCGTAAGCACTTGATTGGCAGCAAGCGCTGTCATTCCCTTAACGTCGGGAACTTTGACGGTGAGCGTTGGAGTCTCTTTATCGGCATACACCAAAATTCTTGCAGAGTTCTTCTCTACCACAACATCCTTTTCGGGATATTGGCGGCGGATGATACTGTCTTTGGGTGCTTCGGTATCTGCGATTTCAATTTTGAGACCATTTCTTTTACAATAGTTTTCTGCGGCGGAAACCGTCCAACCTACAAAATTGGGAATCTTAATAGCCATATTTTCTAATTCTTTATCAGTGTAAACTGCTTCAACACCGAGATACGGAAGAATGGTCTCCATCACGTTTGCAACGTAAGGAGCGGCTACAACACTGCCGTAAAGTGTGCCCTCGGTAGGTTCGTCAACCATAATGATGATAGCGTATTGCGGATCATCGGCAGGTGCAAAGGCTACTGTAGAACAAACGTATTTTTCGCTGACGGCGAACTCCTCGGGCGCTCCCGTGTAATTACAAATACTGCAAACGAACATTCCAACGCCTTCGATGGTTTGAAGATTTGCCGTATATCCACACAAAGGACATTCGCGTTCCTTCTTTTCGGAGGTACCCGTTTTGGCGGCAAGTCGGTAGCCTGCAACGTATGCATTTTTTGCACCGCCATTACCCGAAACGCCTTCTTCCAAGATCTTTGCCACAGTTTGGCAAACACTTTCGCTTATCACCTGACGGCGCACATTGTTATCAAAGGATTCGATAACGTTTCCGTTTTGGTCGGTGATGGAAGAAACAAAGTGCGGAGTGACGAGATACCCGCCGTTGGCAACGGCAGATACAGCTGTTATTTGCTGGATGAGAGTTACGTTGAAGTTTTGACCAAATGCGTAGATGGCAAGGTCGAGGTCAGTAAACGCCTCTTGTGCGGCAAATACACCGCCACCCTCGCCGGGCAGATCAATGCCGGTCTTTTCAAGATAACCAAATGCCTTGAGATAGTTATAAAAGGTATCGGTTCCAAGACGAAGCCCCAACTTCATCAGCCAAGGGTTGCAAGATTGCTGAATTCCCTCGGCAAAAGTAAGCGAGCCGTGTCCACGAACTTTGTGACAGTGGATTGTTCGTCCCAGAACTACCAAAGAACCGGTGCAAGTATTGCTTTCGCTCAAGGAAACAACGTCCTCTTCGAGTGCCATCGATGCGGTCATAACCTTGAAAGTAGAACCGGGGATGTAGGATTCTGTAATGGCTTTGTTTGCCCACATATTGAGCTGCAAATTTTGCTTGACGGTGTTATAATCGTCGCTTCCCATCTCATAACCGAGGTTTTGGAGCGTGGTTAGAGACTGTTCATCAAGATCACGAGGATTGTTGAGATCGAAATCGGGATACACTGCCATACCGAGAACGGCACCTGTTTTGACGTTCATAACAATGCCTGCTGCACGGTTTTGACCTCCTGAATTGATGTATGCGTTTTGCAACTCTTCCTCAAGGGCGGATTGTACGAAAACATCGATGGTGGTATTGACGTGATAACCGTTTTGCGCGGGGATGTATTCCTTGTATGCATACGGCATTTCATTGCCCGAGGAGTCACGTGCCGTGATGTAGCGGCCGTTGGTTCCTGCGAGCATTTTGTTGTATTGAAACTCCAACCCGTAGAGTCCCGTTCCGTCGCTTCCCGTAAAGCCGAGGACGTGCGAGGCAAGTGCCGCGTAGGGATAATGACGTGTGTATGTACTTTCAAGATAAATCATCTGCTCAAGGTCGTATTCGTCGATAAATGCGCGCACAAGATCGGCAGTGTCTTCGTCAACCTGACGAGCAATGGTACGGTCGAGATATTTGGTATAGGTGGTCTGCTTGAGCACGAAGTCGTAGGAAAGGTTCAAAATAGACGAAAGTTTTTCGGAAATGAGGGTATCCAAACGAATGTTGCTTCCCTCTGTGTTGTGCATGCTTTGCGCGCGCGCGATAGAAGAAGGCGACAAAAAGACGCGATAGGTTGTCACATTGGTTGCCAAAAGCACACCGTTGGCATCATAGATATTTCCACGAGAGGCATTGACGGAAGACTCGGTAGTAATCTGCTCCAAAACCTTTTGGCGGTAGTGGTCATACTTAACGGTTTGCAACAGAAAAACACGCACCAAAAGAGCAGAAAAGAGCAAAACAGCAATCCCCAACAGTACCGCTGCGCGCCCTACCGTTTTGGGATGAAGATTGCCTTCGCTCCTACTATCCTTCACTGTTTTTTTCCCTTCCATTTTGCCGCTCCTTTCCCGTTATTTGTGCACGAAAAGCGAGGCAATACTCCTCGCTTTCCCATGCTCTTTTATATTATGAAGAGAGAGGCAAAATTATGATAACCTTCGGTTATTTCAGTCCGATTGCGCTCAAAATAGCAGCAAGACCGACTTTTTCTTGTTCTTCCTCTTCAAATACCTCGATGGAATCGCCTGAGCCCATAGAAAGGTACTGCATTTTTACGTATTTTTCCTCAATCATACCAAATTCTTCGGTGGCAATGTCGCGAATGACCAAAAGATCGGTTTTGACATCGAGTTCGGATTGCAAATCCGAAACTTCACCGGCGAGCTCCGAGAGCTCGACCGTGAGTTGACTGACACGCTTTTCTCCATGATGAATCATGACGGAACTTGCCACAATAAGCATCAAAGAAACAGCAACCGCTGCGATGGCAGCAAAAGCGGAAAGAGGAAACCGACGCGTCGACTGCGTGGTATCGACGGGTGAAGAATCGAACCACGCAGGCATTGACGCGCGAATGTACTGAATTGTGTTAGCAGGTAACTGCTTGACTTGTGCGGGGAAAGCTGCGATTCTCTCTTTCAAGTTCTTCGCTTCTTCGTGTTTAACCACGGTGTGACAGGGTTTTTCCGCCTCTCCCGCAAAAACACTTTCGTCATCTGCAGGAATCGTGGAAAAATCCTCTCCTCTTGTGCGAATAGAACGTGTTTCATTGAAATATTGAATCAAGTCGCTGCCCGACATATTCTCTTTGCCGTGGCGATAGCAACCGCCAATGGCGGCATCGCTCATAGACGAAAGTCGATATGCGGTGGGAGCAATCTTGCGTGTTTCTTTTTCTTTTGTAATTTGTTCGGTTGTTTGTGTGGCAACTGCTTTTGCAACACCGCGTGCCGTGAACTGTTGGGCGATTGTTTCCACCTCTTGTGCGGCACTGACCTCGAGCATGCGACCGACAGAGGCATTATTCAGTTGCGTCTCTTGGCGGTTCATACTTTTGGTTTCCTTTCATTGTATTGCTACTCTCACAACTTTTCGATAACGCGAAGCTTCGCACTGTGCGATCGAGAGTTGACTGCCAATTCCTCGGCGGACGGCAGAATCGGTTTTTTGGTTAAAATCTTCACCTGCGGCTTGTTTCCGCATATGCAAACCGGGAAGTTCTTTGGGCAAGTACAACCGCCCGTCAAAGAAGCAAAGGTTTGTTTCACAATGCGATCTTCAAGCGAATGGAAGGTGATGATGGCGATGCGCCCCCCTT
Organism: Eubacteriales bacterium; assembly: GCA_045532215.1. GTDB lineage: Bacteria > Bacillota > Clostridia > Oscillospirales > CAG-272 > UMGS1865. The sequence goes on from JAZSFM010000117.1 coordinate 12,425, forward strand.
TGTTTAAGAGGGACACGGCGGACTTGATTGCCGGAGCAATCACATCCAACTCAGCGTTGACCTCAATGCGCAAAGCTTGAAAGGTTCGCATTGCCGGATGGTGTCCGCCATCTCCGTGGCGCGCAGGTACAGAGCGTTTGATGATCTCAACCAGTTCCCCTGTGGTCTCGATCGGTGCCGTAAGACGAGCGCGGATAATATTTGATGCAATGCGCGAAGAAAAACGTTCTTCGCCGTATTCAAAGAGGATGCGTCTGAGAGCGTCCTCGGAGTATTCGTTAACAATGGTTTTTGCGGTAAGTTCTTTTGTGGCATCCATACGCATATCGAGAGGCGCGTCGGAGCGATAGGAAAAGCCGCGTTCGGCCGTATCTAATTGATAGGAAGAAACGCCAAGGTCTAAAAGCAAACCGTCAATGTACTCAATGCCGCGCTCGGCACAAACTGCTGCGAGATCACAAAAATTGCTATGTACAACCTCTGCACGTTCACCAAAGCGAGAAAGGCGTTCAGTGGCTACGGCTACCGCGGTGGCATCTTGGTCGAGTGCCAAGAGTTTGCCGCCCTCACCGAGGTGCGATGCGATAACAGAACTGTGTCCTGCTCCCCCTGCAGTTCCATCGATGTAGATACCGTTCGGACGAATGGCAAGTGCTTCGATACATTCATTCAGCAGCACCGAATAATGTGAAAACGAAATTTGCTCTTCCATTGTCCTTCTCCTTACGTTTTTCTTACTATTTATTAAAGTCCCAGCTCCTCGAGTTCGCTGATGAGTTCAGCAACGTCGATTTGCGCCTTGTTTTCATCATACGTGGATTCAGCCCAAATTTCGGCATATTCGCCACAGCCGACTACCACAATGCTGCGCTCGATTCCTGCGTACTCTACAAGTTCTTGAGGAATAACCACTCTGCCCTGAGAATCGGGCGTTACTTGTGTGAGCGAGGAATGCAAGAAGCGCAGAATTTTTTCGGAAAGTTTACGGTTTTGTGCCTTGAGGGGAGCGATGTATTCCTCCCAGCCGGCAAGCGAGTAAACCTTGAGACACGCCTCGCGGATGTCTTTGGCAATTACGAAAGTTTCACCGAGTTCTTCGCGCAATTTTGCAGGCATAAAAACTCTGTTTTTGCTATCTTTGCTATGACGATACTCTCCGCCGAACATAAAGTGTGTCTCCTTTCCTAAATTTTGGCAGTAAAATGATGATTTTGCTCCACTTTGAAACATTTTTCACCACTTTGCTCCACTGCTGCTTATATTATAAACTATTTTTTCGCATTTGACAAGGGGTTTTTGAAAAAAAGTTGAAATTTTTTTCGATTTTTTTGAATTTTTTATCCGGGTTAAAAAAGAAGGAAATTTTAGTCAACCTTTTCCCAAAAAAGATGAGGTGCAGAGCTGGAACCGCCTTGAACGCAGAAGCTTTTTGAGAAAACGTTATCAAAAACTTCCCTGCTTTGGTAACGCTAAAATTTTAGCAAAAACTTTCCAAAATCCCTGAAAAAGAACTTGACGAAAATATTAAAATATGTTATACTTAATTAGATAGACTTTTGTGAGTTTTATACTCTTGATGAAAGAAGGATTGTTAGTATGGAACACAACCTCGAACTCTTTGATGCGCTCTACCTCTTGCGCCAAAAAATCAGAGAACGCGAAAAGGCAAAAACCGGCAGAACCCCTACCGTTTGCCCCGATGATGCCCTGCGCGAAATGGCTCGCCTGATGCCCCAAAAGGCCTCAGACTTTTATAGCATTGCCGGCATCGGCCCTGCTTTTGTGGAGAACTTTGCTCCCGAATTTCTTGCTGTTATTAAGGGCGGCAAAACAAGCGGTAATCAGACAGAGGTCTCCGACCACGTTGAAGAAACGCTGCGAGAACTTTCCAAAAAGCTGATCAACATCAACAAGACCAACCGCATGCTCTTTTTGCCCAAATTGGCGGCAAAATATGCCGTGGACCTTTTTGATGCAAATGGTCGCTACAATCCCCTTGAAATTCTCTTTGGCGAAGACAAGCCGATGGTGATCTCCGAGACGACAGACCAAGATCTGCCTCGCACCAATCCCGCTCGTGAGAGATATAAGAACCTTGTCAACCTCATTCGTGAGAGCACCCGCGAGATGCGTGATAAGGGTCAAAATGACCTCTACATCGGTTATCCCTTTGTGCAAGGTTGTCTTACCAACGGTGAGTTTGGTATTCGTGCGCCTTTGTGCCTCTTCCCTGTTGTTCTTGACAGAAGCACAACCTCTATTTCCATCGCACTTGACCCGACGCGTGACGTTGTTTATAACAGCACGCTGATTTTGGCGCACTATAAGTTCAACAGCATTACTTCTCCTATGCCCGATTGCGTGCCCGAAGAGATCGATCCCGATACATTCTTGCAATCTCTCCTTGATTTCTACGCCGCAAGCGACATTCGCATTGAATACAACAGCGACGAGTTGAAAAAGTTTACCGAATACCCCGGCGAAACATTCCCGCACTATACACGCGGTACGCTCAAGCTGGTGCACAACATTGTTGTTGGTAAGTTCCCTGCTTACTCCAACGCAATTCAACGTGACTTTGACGAGATGCTCGATAAGGGGCTGATCAACCATCTGGTTGCCGACCTCGTTTCGGATTACGGTTCTACCGACTTCTATTCCGACCACAATGCAAACAATCCCGAGTTGCAAAAAGCAAGCATTAACGAAGACTCTCTTGTTTACATCAACGCGCTCAACTCGGCTCAGGAAACTGTTCTGCACGCGCTCAACACCACCGATGAATTGGTTGTTGAGGGCCCTCCCGGCACGGGTAAATCCCAAACCATCACCAGCTTGATTACCCAGTTTGTAAACCAAGGCAAGAACGTTTTGATGGTTTCGGAAAAGAAAACCGCGCTTGACGTTGTTTACTCGCGTCTTGGCAACCTCTCCCGCTACGCGGTGATGATGGACGATGCAAACAATAAAAATCTGTTCTACGGTCAGCTTGAGCGTCTACTCCTCAGCACCGATGCAAATGCTCCCATCGAAGCCCCCGATCTCTCCCCTATTTCCGCGGAGATCGACACCGATGTTGCAACGCTTGAGATTATTGCCGATAAACTGTTTAAGCCCGGCGAATTTGGTGTTGCTCCCTACAAACTTTATATGGAGAACCGCCGCATCAACCTGCAGAATCACGAGCAGATTAAGACTTACAAGACCATTCGCACGGTTATTACCGATGAATTGCTTCACCTCAACTATGACGAAGTTTCGGCAATTCACAAAAAGTTCGCCAATGGACAGCTGACCAACAGTCTTGACCACTATCAGCTCACTATTGAGCGCTATCCTTGGTTCTTGAAGATGAAAGATGATCTTTCCAACTATGATCTCATTCTCTTTACCGATGCCATTGATGAAATGATCCTCAAGGTTGACGAGTGGCGCAATCAGCCCTTTATGAAACGTCAAACCTCCAAGGGACGCTTGACCAAGGAAATTCAAAACCTGACCAAGCCCTACTTCCAAAAAGCAGGCGGCACATATACCGTTCGTTTGATGATGGAACAACCCGAGGCGGTTAAGCAGAGTCTCAAAGAATTTACCGTAGGTTATGCAAACCTCAAGCCCGTGGTAATGAGCTTGACAAACAACGAGAACATCTACCTCGCGGCTCTGCGCAAGATCCACAAGATTCTTGCCGGCACTGTAACCGAGTGGAACGATGAACTCTACAACACCATTCTGTTCGAGTACATTCAAAAGTTTGAAAGCGAAAACCGCACGCTTATTCCCAAGGTTGACTCCTTTGAAAAGATCATCTCCTCTATGGAGAACAATATCAAAATCAAGCAGGAGCTCTCCCGTCAACGCATCACAAAGCTCTTGGCTGATGATATCAAGTATATCACCACCTCCAAGCGCAAGGGCGAGATTAGCCGTGCGATTGAAAGCCGCAGACGTAGCAGCGTAGGCAAGTTCATTCAAAAGTTCGACTTTGAAATTTTCAAAGCCCTCAAGATTTGGTTGATGACTCCCGATGCGGTATCCGAGGTTCTGCCCCAACAAAATGACCTATTTGATTTAGTAATCTTCGACGAGGCATCTCAGCTTTACATTGAAAAGAGTATCCCCTCTATCGCACGTGCCAAAAAGGTTGTGATTGCAGGTGACCACAAGCAGCTCCGTCCCTCCAGCTTGGGTGACGGTCGCTTTGATTTGGAAGATATGCTCGACGAGGATGCGGAAATTTCGGCAGCACTCGAAGAAGAAAGTCTGCTCGACCTCGCTCGCTTCCGCTACCCAGACGTGCTTCTCAACACGCACTACCGTTCCAAGTACGAGGAGTTGATCGACTTCTCGAACTATGCATTCTATAAAGGAAGACTTTTTGTTGCTCCCAACACCGACAAGCCCGAAAAGCCGCCTATTGAAGTGCATCAGGTACAGGATGCCGTATGGCAAGGACGCGCAAACCGCAAAAAGGCAGAGCGCGTAGTAGAACTCATTAAGGAGTTCTTTGCAACAAGACAGAACAACGAAACCATTGGTGTTATCGCCTTTAACGTATCGCAACGCGATATGATTTATGACGTAATCGATGAAGAATCGGTTAAGGATCCCAAATTCGGCTCCATCGTTCGCGCGGAAATGTGCCGCAAGGATAACGGTGAAGACACCGGCTTCTTTGTGAAGAACATTGAAAGCGTACAGGGGGATGAGCGTGACGTTATTATGTTCTCTATCGGCTACGCCAAGAACACAAGCGGACGCCTGATTCACAACTTTGGTTGGCTCAACCAAAAGGGTGGCGAAAATCGCCTGAACGTTGCTATCAGCCGTGCAAAGAAGAAGATTCACATTGTGACCTCCTTCCGCCCTGCTGAATTGATGCTGGACGACGCCAAGAATGACGGTCCTCGCATTCTGAAGAGATACCTCGAATATGCCTTTGCCATCAGCCGCGAGGATAGAGACGAGGCAGAAATGATCCTTCGTTCCTTTGGCGAGACCTACGGCATTGTTGCCGCACCGCTGGAAACAGAGTTTGCACAAAGAGTTGCAGATGCTCTGCGTGAGAAGGGCTACGATATTGATACTCAAGTTGGTATTGGTGGCTACCGCATTGACATTGCCGTTCGCAAGGGTGGCAAGTACGTACTCGGCATTGAGTGCGACGGTAAGCTTTACAGCGTGGCATCCTCTGCCCGTGAGCGTGACTATCACCGCCAAAAATATCTTGAATCCCGTGGATGGAAGATCAAGCGTATTTGGAGTATGGACTGGTGGAGAGATCCGCAACGTCAAATTCACAATATTTGCGAGATTGTTGACAGTCTCTAAACAAAATATACCCAGGGGAAGGGGTTGTGCCCCTCCCCTCCCGGTTTTACTT